>NZ_JXUW01000006.1 GCF_000949255.1 Ferrimicrobium acidiphilum DSM 19497
AACCCACCCGCCTCCATCGATGAGGGCCGCCTCGTCGTCGAGGTCGGTATCGCACCGGTAAAGCCCGCTGAGTTCGTCATCTTCCGTATTAGCCAACAAAAGCAAGTAGCCAGCTAACCAAAGGACTAGGAGAGTACCCATATGGCACAGTTCAACCTGTTAAAGAACGACCCGTTAACGACGACCAACTTCTACATCGAGATCGACAGTGCATTCGTCACCAACGTCACCAGCGTTGATGGTCTAAACGTAGAGATCGAGGTCGCTGACTTCAACGAGCGCACCCAGAAGGGTCAGCTCGTCCAACACAAAGTGATGAGTAAGCCAAAGTGGAATGGTGAACTCACCATGAAGCGGATCGCTCCTCTTGATTCTGCCAACGACGACATCTGGAAGTGGTTCAACGACCTACGCACCAAGGGCATGACCGCCACCACCCGTACCAAGCCTCGTCGTCACGGCTCTGTAGTAGTCTATGACTCCGCTCTCACCGAGACCGCACGTTGGAACTTCTACGATGCCTGGCCCTCCAAGATCGAGTTCGCCAGCCTAGAGGCCTCCGCCAACGACGTCGCAGTAGAGACGATCACCCTCCAGTACGAGAAGCTCGAGCGAAAGAAGTAAGACCACCAGTGAAGACCCAATACGAATTCCTCCTCCCCCGTGGCTACATCGATGAGGCTGGGGGAGTGCATAGACGAGGGGTTATGCGATTGGCTACAGCCCGAGACGAGCTAGAGCCACTCCGTGACCCTACGATCTCGGGACCCGATGACCCACGGCTAACCATTCTCGTACTTGCACGGGTGATCGAGAGTCTTGGTGATCTCCAGCTCGTGACGGCACATGAGATTCAAGACCTATTCGCAGTTGACCTCGCCTACCTGCAGGATTTTTACGGTGTCATAAACTTTGGCTCTGAGGAGGACATTGAGGCGCTGTTGGCCGCCCAAGAGCAGGTGCAGAGACCTCGCACCGTGGAGGAGCAGCCGACTCCACCGACTGCCCCGGTGGCTGAAGAGGAGAGTTCAGAGGAGGAGCTAGCGCGGCCCGTTAGGGCTGGGGGCCGACGGGCGGCGATTGAGGAGATTCCTCAAACGGGACGATGAAGCACTATCCGATCGAGGCGCTCTGGCAGGAGCTGATTTATCTGGCCTACCATCTTCACTGGAACCTAGATCAGCTCATCGACTTAGAACATGCGGATAGAGCCAGACTTGTTCAGGGCGTTGCTGCGTTAAATGCGAGAGCTTGGGATGAGGTGAGACAACTCTAATGGTGACAACATCTGGTTTTAGTGGACATGTACCTGACTCGTCGAGCTTCCTTCTCGAGGTTGACGGGACGCAGATTGGGATGTTTGCAGAGGTCTCCGGGCTTGAGGTGACTGTCGAGGTCGCCACCTATGCAGAGGGAGGCGAGAACCAGTTTGTCCACAAGTTGCCCGGCCGGATGCATTGGCCCAATATCGTGCTTCGACGAGGTATCTGTGAGTCAGATGCCCTCTTCGCGTGGGTAGGAAAATCCTCGGGTGTTGGCTTTGCGTCTAATAAGAACAAGTTGGGGACCAGCACCGCCGCGATCACCCTGATCGGGTCGGACGGCAAGCGGCTACGCGCATGGGAGGTAACCGGTGCGTTTGCTGTGCGTTGGGTCGGTCCACAGCTGGCGGTCACTGCAGCCGGACAGCCCGCCATGGAGGAGATTGAGTTGGCCCATCAGGGCTTCAAGTCAAAGACTTTCAAGCCATGAGGCAAGACGGAGTTACCCAACCGGGCATCATTGCTCACGGGGTCGATCAGCGTTTTCGTTGGCACCAGCGACTAGTAAAGCGGCCATTGCCAACTGTGGGCAAACTCGCGCACGGCAGTGCTCGGTTCTCCTCGCTCATCGGTCGTCCACTATCGATGCACTCGGTGTTTCGGCCGACGCATGTTGCCGATGCTAGGAGTGTGCCTGACCTCCCAAGAGTGGTAGGTCATCCGTACCTGCAGCTGTGGCGAGCGCGAACGTTGACCGAGGAGCGAGACGCCACAGATAGAGCCGCTGCCGAGCGAGACGTCACAGAGCGAGTTGTGACAGAGAGAGCCGCTGAGGAGATGCGGGCACGATCAGCAGGCATACTCCCGCGAGTCACTCGAGGTGTCCAGGACGGATTTGCACCCGGTTCAGGTCTCCTTCGACTACAGCGTGACGTTCTCCCGGTCCGTTTGTTGCCCGATGTGGCGGCGGTAGGACCGGTGTTGACGGCCAGGGAGCATACGTATGCCATTAGAGAGGCTCAAAGAAGGCCGAGATCCTCGTCTGTCCAGCAGCGACGATTCCGTCCACCTGCACTCACAGACTTTGACATCCCAAGAGAGCGGCCTGCGACCGGCGAGGCTCAGCGCCCAGGTGAACAACAGCGACGAGATGAACAACAGCGACGAGATAAGGAACCGGCTCTTCCTCAGCTGAGCGCAGTAGATGTCGCTCACGCACCCTCGGTGAACGCGGTGGATTTGGCTCACGCCCCTTCAGTCCAGCCTCCTTTCGCCCCCGATGCTCAGGGGAGATCTGAAGATGGCGGGGTGTCACCAGCGAGTGGCGAGGTAGTCAACCGGAGTTTGGAGACTCAGGATCTGCCAGCTGAAGGCGGAGGATCCAATGGGCCCGATGGAAGCCCTCGGCCAACTATCGATGATCAGCAGCCGGGTCTTGGCCTCGCATCAGCTGGTGCTGGTGCAGTGGAACCTCCCCATGGTGGCGGTTCGGGCTCTGGACCCACGCTTGCCCGATCGCCAGAGGATGAACTCCTTGCCCTCTCCATGCTCCTTCTCGGTGGCCTCGGCTCCTCATTTCTACAGGTCCAAGCAGCGCGAGATGGAGCGGAGCACATCGACAGAGTCGGACCATTCTGGCAGTACTCCAGCCAGTTTCCACGCACTAGCTTTGCGCGCGGTGCTGACAACCTGGGGGTAGTCGGTGCTCGCTTGCGCGTAGGAGCCTCTCGCACCCGACGTGAAGATAACTATCGAGAGACTGGACCTACCTACACCCGTCTTGAGCGAACAAGCGCTGGCCGCCAGCGGACTGGCGACTCCTACCCGGGTACTCATGAGGATCGTAGCGTCAAGGACTTCATCGCGTCGGCCATGCGACCGTGGTCGCCCAAACCATCCGGCGACCAACTTCGGTCACAGTTAGCTGGCTCGGCCCTGGGCTACCCGCCGTCGGGAACGAGTACTAACCCTCAGGCCGCAGGAGTGGTCGCGGCCGAGGCGAGATCTCACCCAAAAGGTAGCTCATCGAGCAAGCACCATCTTCGCGATGTTCGTGACTCTGATGGGCACGAAAGCTCACAGATCGTACTACACACGCCTGGAGCTACCGCTGGCCTGCATCTCGGTATGCGGCGGCTCCGAACGTCGGCTGGCTTGACGCCGAGCGTCGGTGCTCACCCCAGATTTTTGCAGAGGTTGGGCACGACAGGGCGTGGTTCTCGTGGACAGATCTTGCGTCACTCGGGTTTTGGGACTTGGCTCGGAGGCGATTCGTTAACAGAACCTGACCTATCCGGGTTTGGCGTGCTCAGAGGAGCCCCCACTATCGGAGACACCGGGGCCAGCGACTCAAGACTGACCTCGGGCCTACGCCGGATTCGACCTGGGTCGACATCGATCGCTCGCCGACTGAGTGAGGAGTCAAAGCAGTCTTATGCTCGAGAGCGCAATCCGATGACCGAGGGGATGAGGCGGCAGACCGACTTTGTTGAGGCGCTGGGTGGCAGGGTTAGCGATGCTGCACGGCCATTGCCCGCAGCGCTTGAACCGCTGGCCAAGGCGTTGGGGATCACCCGACCAGTCAAGATTCGCACTGGTCCTTCGACCGCTAGCGCGCTGAGTCGAGCCGGAAGACCAGCAGCCACCTACGGCGGCGTGATCCATCTGCAGCGCGATCCGGATCTCTCTCCGGCCTCAGTTGAACTCGTTGCCCATGAGTTGGTTCATGCCGCCGAGGAGCCGAAGTCTGTAGCCAGTGGACCGCGTTTTTTTCGCGACGACCGCCTCGACAGCGAAGAGAGCAGGGCGCGCATGGTGGGATCGCTGGCGGCTGGAATGGTTGGAGAGAGTGCGATGGACACTCGTGGACGTCGGGGGGCATTTACGGGGATCGCGAACCTGGATAGATTGCCGGTAATAGGGCGACATCGGGTGCCAATGTCTCCTGTTGAGCCAACTCGATCGACAGTCGAGGTTGGTCGTGGTGTGCCAGTACCAGGACAACAGCCAGAGGACGACTCCTCCAAGGCGCTTCGGGCGCTCTTTGATCGGTTTCGTGGTGCCGAAGCCGGTGGCTCTACAACCGGAGGAGCGAGCTCGCCCACAGCGGGGATGCCGCCGGCTCCTCCATTTGGGGCGATGAATCCGGCTCCATCACTACCAGGGTCTTCACAATCTGTGGCTTCTTGGTCACCTCTACTCCCGGCACCGATGCACGCTGAACCGCTGTCGTCAACAGCGCTACCCCCGAGAGCGGTGCCTCCGATCCCATTGGTCGCCCACCGCTCACCCTTGGCTGGTGTTGTGGAGCCTCATGGCATTCGTTCAACTCAAGGAGATCATGCAGTGAATTATGAGTCTCATGTAGTCGATTCATCATCGGCACCAAGGGCCGAGGAGTTTCTTGACTGGCTCGTCGAACAGGTTGAGCGCCGGGTTCTGCGCGAGATGGAGGCACAGGGTCGTCGGCACATGCCGGATGTCCTATGAGCTGGCTGATTTACCACCTCCCAACAGAATGCGTGCCATCAAGATGAGTGATGAGCGTGATCGGCTAGCCTCGGAGGACCCGTCATTTGTTGGTCGAGGCTTTCAGTTCCCGATGGGAGTTGATGCTCGTGGCGGCATCGCGATGTCCGAAGGAGGGCTAGCTACAGATAGCGCTATACGCGTCATCTTGTCGACAGCACCAAGCGAGCGCGTTATGCGACCTGCTTTTGGCTGCAAGATCTGGGAGCTACTCTTCGAGCCGGTGAACGCCAACACGCTAGGTCTGATGGCGCAAGCGGTGCGCGAGTCGATTGCACAGTGGGAGCCGAGAGTAGAGGTCGAGGATGTGAGCGTTCAACAGGATGCGAATGAGGCGAGTCTCGTGCATATACACGTTCGTTACCAGATGAGGGCTACCAACGATCGCCGCAACCTCGTCTACCCCTTCTATACCATCCCCAGAGAGGAGAGCTGATGACGCTACCAACCCCGGAACTTGATGATCGGAGGTTCCAGGATATCGTCGATGAGGCGAAGCGTCTGATCCCTAGATACTGCCCGGAGTGGACTAACCATAACGTCTCTGATCCGGGAGTCGCGTTGATTGAACTCTTCGCATGGATGAGCGAATCCGTACTCTACCGTATCAACCAAGTCCCTGACAGACTCTACACTAAGTTCCTCGATCTGGTGGGGATCACCCCGTTTCCACCTGCGGTAGCACGAACTGACCTGATCTTCTGGCTCTCGGCCGCGCTTGACCAGGAGGTTGTGGTGCCATCGGGAACCTCCGTCGCCACCATGCCGGGGATTAATCAAGCCGAGGTGCTCTTCTCAACCATCGAGGACTTGGTGATCCGACCTCCACGATTGATTGCAGCCAAGGTCACGATGGCAGGTAGCGATGAACAGGTGATTGATGTCTGGAATGACCTGCGCTACGAGGATGGAACGGTTCGATGTTTCCGCTCTGAGCCTCCCGCCGAAGGTGACGCGACCTACTTCGGTTTTGCGAATCCGCTTGGAGGTTCGGTCATCCGCCTCGATATTGGGGCATCGATAGAGGGGATTGGGGTTGACCCTTCAGATCCGCCACTCCTGTGGGAGGCATTTGTCGGAGAGGCGTGGGTCCCGATGTCGGTGCGTTCGGATACGACCGGTGGTCTCAACCGCGATGGTGCGATCGTTCTCGCGTGTCCACGTGTTATGACCGCCATCACCTTTGGAGGCGCAAGGGCATACTGGATCAGAGTTCGATTGCTTCCGACGCGCCCGAATCAATCGGGATACCGAGCCTCGCCACTCATCTCCTCGCTACGCGTCGATACCCTCGGCGGGACCGTCGTGGCAGAACACGCGAGTTTGGCGAGCAGAGAACGACTTGGAAGAAGTGACGGGAGTCCGAGTCAACAGCTCCGTCTCCAACATTTTCCGGTCTTGCCGCTCCGCGAGGGCGAGTCGCTTTGGGTGACTACAACCGAGGGTGCGCAGATGTGGAGCCGAGTGGATGATTTTGCCTCCTCGGGGCCAACGGATAGACACTACGTACTCGACCTGGCGACCGGTGTGGTGAGCTTTGGACCGAGGATTCGTTATCCCGACGGCTCCATTCGCCAACACGGGGAGATCCCCGCTGATGGGGCTGAGATCGCGATGGAGAGCTACCGCTATGGGGGCGGTGCGATCGGTAACGTTGGCGCCGATACGCTCACAGTGTTACGAAGATCAGTCGCCTATATCGATAGGGTATCAAATCCTGTAGCCTCAACCGGAGGTGTGGATGCCGAGTCTCCGGCGAATGCGAAGCTGCGTGGACCTATGACGCTACGCGCTGGCCAGAGGGCGGTGACGGCGTTCGATTTTGAGCGACTGACGATGGAGGCATCTGCAGAGGTAGCTAGGGTTCGATGTTACCCCCCGACGTTGGTGGGAGACCCGGTGCGCCTACTGGTGGTCCCGCGGTTACTTGGAAGACCAGAGGATCATAAGCTCGATGACTTTCAACTATCGGATCCGCTGGTGGAGACGATCTCGTCTTACTTGGAGCCTCGGCGGATGATCGGGACGACCGTCGATATCTCAACCCCTTTCTATCAGGGAGTCACGGTTGCAGCGTTAGTTCGCGCCTTCCCAGGCCGTCCAGTCACGATAGTTCAGCAACGAGTGCTTGACCTTATCTATGGACTATTGGATCCTTTCGTTGGCGGGCCGAGCCAGGATGGCTGGCCGTTTGATGCTGACGTTAACGCATCTTTCCTGGCAGAACAGCTAGAGGCGGTCGACGGAGTGGAACGAGTTGAAGAGGTATTGCTTTTTGAGGCTGACTTGCGCACCGGGCTTCGCAAAGGGCGCGGACGTGAGATCCTCCAGCTCGATGCTCAATCGTTGTTTCTGTCGTTGAACCATCAAGTAGTGGTTCGTTAGGTACCGCCACGATGCGACGAGACAATTGGTTACTCAACCAGCTGCCGATGGGTATGGCCGATGATGATTTCTTCGTCCGGTTTGTGTCAATCTTCCAGGAGCTTTCCACCACCTTTCTCGAGGATGCTGACACCATCGATTACATCGTCGATCCGACCGTTGCTCCGGTTCCACTGCTGCCCTGGCTAGCCTCTTGGCTCGGAGTGTCGTGGATAGACTCATCGCTCCCAGAATCTGACCAACGCCGGCTCCTCCACCATCTAAGCGAAGCCTTCGGTTGGCGAGGTACGGTCCGCGGTCTGAGGACGGTGCTCGAGGCGGTCACCGGAGCTCCAGTGACCATCGAGGAGACCGGCGGAGTACGTCGACACCGGGATGAGCCCTGTCCGACACCCTCTGTTCGGATTCGGACGGCATCGACTGGATGGTTGAGTGACCGCAACTTTGTAGAGCTCGTCCAAGACGAGCTACCTGTGTCGGTCGTCTTTCAACTCGAGGTTAGCGGTCGTCAACTGTGGCCGAGAGATAGCTGAACGATTCGCCGTCACCCACTCGACGCCGTTGAGCTCGAGCGCCTGTCTAATTGGGTGTCGCCCCTCGTGTGTGGTGTGTGCTTCTTGCCTAACATGAGCTTTTCTGTCATTTCTATCTTGGTCGGTCTTCTCACATTTCGGGTGGATCACATAGGGTTCACCACTCCAAAGGAGATTGGAGTTTGCGAACACGACTCGCCACTTACCTCTGAGGAGGTTAGTGTCCTTGCGCAACTGACGCGAGGTCTAGGTTGTTGGTAACCGGTACACGGTCTTGGCCGTCTCTCTTCCCATCAGTGTCGCAAGCCGAAGGGCGGTATCGAGTGATAGGTAGTCGTCTTCGACCAGCAAGGTGAGATGGTCGGTAAGCGATCGCCGAAACTGGAGTGCACCAAGGTAGTTGAGTTCAGCGAGGCCAAAGGCGTCGGAGGAGTAGAGAAGCTTTGCATACGGCGCTAGCTCCAGCGTCTCACTCAAAATCTCGCTAGCACGCGGCCCAACAAAATTGAGTGCGAGTCCTAGGTCCAAGTAGACGTTCGGGTAGTCATGGGCGAGGAGTGCAGCTTCGCGGTGATAGGGATAACAGTGGAGCAGACAGATCGGTGTCTCAAGTCGAAGCGCAAACTCAATCAAATTTTGAAGATGACCAGGATGTCCGGTGGCCAGACGCACGTCGGGGTCGCCGATGCCGATATGAAACTGGACCGGCAAGCGGGTGATCTCGATCGCGGTAATGACGAGGTAGCTGATGACCGTCGGATCGGTAAGGCGAAGAGGCCGTTGTTGGAGCTGATGACCAAGTGCGAAGAGCACCTCTGCACGCGATGGGTGGGTTCCAGCGAGATCGAGTCCACATCGATAGGCGGCGACCGACTTGAGACCAACGACGTTCGGATCAAGGTTTGCAAGCAGCTCTGGCCAGGCTTGCAGGAACTGTTCAGGTGAGTCGGTCGCAGCAAGCAGCTCCTCGGCTCGAGTCTCGATGCGGGCGATCTCATGGACTCTCGCCGGGCTTAGCTTTGAGAGTTCCTCGAGATTGACAAGATCGTCGGGATGAAAACCGGTATCGACGAGAAGGTCGCTCACCCCTGCTGCGGCAAGCGACTTACTGATCAGATCACGGGGAGCGATCGATCGTCGCGCCTCTAAGTAGGCCTCCCTGGAGACAGGAGGATCTAGCCCCAACAACGGCCCAGCCCAGCGGAGGGTGGCGAGCCCAAGGTTGGAGTCAAAGGTTGTGGTGCGTGCCGCTCGCGCGTCGGGGGACTCGGTTAGATGGTCCTCGACCTGTTGATCTGTCAGTGGGGTGGAGAAGAGGCTATGGCAGTGGTGATCGATGAGTGCTAGCTCGTCGATGGCTGCGCTTAGCTCTTCGTGCTGAGAGTGGGGAGTTGGCAATGTCGTCAACCCTGTCCGCGGTAGGAGCCGATGATGCGTTGGTCATCTTCGAGGATTTTGGCACTCAGCTTCTCGTACTTAGCCAGCCGATCAGCGGCCGGACCACCGAGACGCTTCGCTACCAGGGTGAGCAGTGCCTCGATGAGCGCAAATGATGGGGTCAAGGCATCGAAGACCCCTGACGTGCTGATCGCTGAGGTCAAGACGACATCGGCGTTCTTGGCTGCGGGCGAGAGGTAGGGGTCGGTGACGAGGAGTACGGTAGCACCTGCAGCCTTGGCGACCTCGACAAAGCGAATGGTATCGGGCTGGTAGCGGCGGTAGTCGAAGGCCACTACTACCGAGTGGTCATCGACGTCTAGGAGCAGGTTGATGCGCTCACCTGCTGAGGGGCGTGCTACTCGGACGTGGGGCCTGAGCACCTGCAGTGACCACGAAAGGTGTTGGGCGAGTACGTGTGATATCCGCCCGCCAATCGGGATGATCTCTCGGTTTAGGTCACAGAGATGCTGGAGAAACTGTTCGAGCTCGTTCGGGTTTACCGAGACAAAGCTTCTTGTGACTGCGTCAAGCAGCTCTGATTCGGAGCTGCCGAGCAGCGTGATTGGGGCGAGGTTATCGGATGGTCCAATGCGCTCAAGCGGAGAGGCGAGGCGGGTACTGATCTCGATCTGGAGCTGTTCACGCATCTGGGCGATGTTCTTGAAGCCAAGTTTTGCGACGAAGCGGACGATGGTAGGCGCACTCACGCCGGCAGCCTCGGCTATCGCCGGGATGCCGGCCAGTCCCGAGACCGGGTAGTCCTCCAGAAGGAGTCTGGCGATCTTGCGCTCTGACTTGGTTAGCGAGTCGAGTTGGCCTCGGATGATCTCGGCGACGGTAGCCTCCATCATTAGTAGACCCACCGCGTCTCGGCCACGATCTGTTCGGGAGAGGCGGAGGCAAAGTGTGCGAGTTCGGCCTTGCGTACCGCGATGAAGGCCTCTGCGAGCTCGGGACCCATCGCATCTAGCAGAGGAGCGAGTGTCCACAGCTTGGCGACCGACTCGTCGAGTGACTGAGGGAGGCGAACAGCATCAGCGATGCCGGCCGGATCTGATGCCATCGGATCTGGTAACGGTGGTCCGCCATCCAGACTGGCGTAGAGTCCGGCGAGCAGTGCCCCTGCTACTAGGTATGGGTTGGCACTCTGATCGAAGCACTTGATCTCTAGATTGGCGTTGTGGGCGCTAACGAGTTTGGACTCCGCTACCAGCCTGAGGGCGGCCTCGCGGTTCTCGATACCCCAGCATTGGAAGGCGCCAGCCCAGTGGCTCGGCACTAGTCGGAGATAGCTCGCAGGCGAGGGTGCGCCGATCGCAAGGAGTCCGGGGAGCCAGTCCAACAGAGTGGCGATGGCGGCAGCACCGGTCTTAGTGAGTCCTCCTGGTCCGTCTCCACCTCCGAAGATCGGTAGGTTGTCCTTGGTCGCACTCATGTGAACATGACCGCCGTTGCCGACGCCATTCACCTCGGCGACGGGAGCGAATGAAGTTGAGAAGCCGAAGGCGCGACCAGTTGAACGGATGATCGTCTTGGCAAGCAGCAGCCGATCGACGGCAGCCAACGGAGCCAAGGCGGGGAGTGAGATCTCGAACTGACCGGGGGCATACTCAGGATGAAACTGTTCAACTAAGAGACCAGCCGACCTCAGGTTAACAAGCAGTGTACGCGAGTAGTCGGCGACATCGACGATCCGGGTGAGGCCATAGGCGGAGCCGTCGGTGGCCGGTACGAAGCTTCCATCGGTCGCCTTCGAGATCGCCCACTCGATCTCAAAGCCCATCTTTACGGTTACATCCTGTTCTCCTAAGCGAGCGAGCTGGCGACGCAGGAAGCCGCGGGAGCAGTTGGGGTGGGGCTTGAGGAGTTGATCGAACCGGTCTACTGCGCCAAGGGCCCAGCCGGGCATCGGGGGGATGAGAGCGAGTGAATCGAGATCGAGAAAGAGGCGGAGATCACCCATGGGACCACCGGAGAACCTCGATTGAGTGATCTCGTCGTTGAAGAGGAAGGCATCAAAGACTGGTGACATCCCGACGCCGGTGCGAAGTGCGGAGTCAAGACCCTCAACCGGAATCGCCTTGACGCGAGCTATGCCGGCGTTATCGACGTAAGTCAGCGCGATTGCATCGATCTCGTGCTTGTGTAGTCTCGCCTCGGCGGCGTGCAGCTTGCCTTCATCGAGCAATGGCGGCTGTCCTTCAGTCATCGTCGGTCCCTTCTAGCTTCACCAGTCTAATGTTAACAAAAATACGTTATCTGAACCATCTGAATGTGCTAAAACATTAGTGCGCGACGGTTTAGAATCGTCGCCTCTATCCTATTCAAGAACTAGATGGCGAGCAGATCGAGGAACGTGAGAAGGAGGGGTATATGGCAGCTCAGGGAGGTCCAAAACTCGCCAAGAGCCTATCGTTGTGGCAGGTAGTAGGGGTTTCGGTAGCACTGATGGCACCCTCAATGGCCGCGAACATCAACCCACAGGGTTCGGTCGGAACCGTCGGGCGAGCGGTGCCGCTTACCTTCGTGATTGCGCTAGTCGGAGTGCTCTTTATCGCCTATGTCTTTGCACGACTCACGCAGCGCTTCCATCATTCAGGCTCGGTCTACGGATTTGTCGGCGCCACCCTTGGGCCGCGGGCTGGGGTGATCGCCGGGTGGTCTTTGATGGGAACCTATATCTTCTACGGACTCCTGACCGCCATGGCCTCGGCGATCTTCTTGACTGCGCTGCTCCAGAGTCTGTCGATCTGGTCATCCCCTCCTGGATGGGCGCCGTTCTTGGTGGCAGCGATTGAGCTGGTAGGGGTATGGTACTTGGCTATCAGGCCGGCCAAGAATGGAACCCGCGTGCTGCTTGGAACGGAGCTGACCACCGTCGCTCTGATCGTGATTCTCTCGGTGATAGTGCTGATCAAGCTGATAGTTGGGCATGGTCCCGAGGGTCAGCACTTTACGATGACAGTCTTTGAGCCCTCCCAGAGTGTTGGCTTCTCGGCGTTGTTCCTCGGCGTAGTCTTTGGTTTCCTCTCGTTCGCAGGGTTTGAGGCATCAGCAACGCTCGGTGAGGAGTCCAAGCACCCGCGTCGTGATATCCCTCGAGCCATCGTAGGCACTGCTATCTTTGGTGGCATCTACTTCATCTTCGTGACCGCCGTCGAGGTCATGGGATTTGGAACCAGCGCTCATCAACTCAGTACCTTCGCCAACTCTGGTTCACTCCTTGGAACACTCGGGTCGACCTATATTGCCTCCTGGCTTGGAAACGTGGTAACCCTCGGGACCGTTGTCTCCGCCTTCGGGTGTTCATTGGCCTCTACAGTAGGTGCCTCACGTCTTGCCTACTCACTATCTCGAGACTCGTTTGGGGAGAAGGGTATCGGAATCGTTAACGCCAAGACTGGAACCCCGCTGCGCGCAACCACTCTCGTCGTCGGCGTGATCTTGCTGATCTCGTGGATCTCAGCTCTCGCCTTTGGAGCTACAGCGTTCGATGAGTTTCTCTGGTTCGGAACCATCGGCACGCTGATCATCCTGTTTGCCTACCTGTTGGCGACTATCGGTGCTGTCGTGCTTCTCTTTTTCAAGGAACGTGGCTCCGTCTCCACTTGGGAGATCATCTTGCCGATTCTGGCCGGTGTCTTGATCGTCTACACCCTCTATCGCAACGTGATCCCTTATCCAACCGGAGCCTCTGCCTGGTTCCCAATCGTCTCCGGTGGTTGGATCATCGTCGGTGTCGTGATCATCCTCTCCGCGCCTAAGCTCGCAGCCAAGGTTGGTAACCGATTGACTCAGGCGGAGGGGCTTAGCCTATCGGCATCAGCGGACACAGCTGAGGAGCGCGGCCAACAGCGAGCGGAAGAGTCACCACCGGTTACGACTGACTGATCCCGTGGGTGAGTGAGCCGCATCTCTAGCTCAGGGAAGGATTCTTCGAGTTAATTGATTGACGACCGTCCTTGAGCTTCTCGAGGTGCAGAGGAACACTACAGACTCTATGAGTTGGAGCTTTGTCCTGTCTATCGGTGCGCGATGCTGTGCGAACGTGGTCGGATGCGTTTGTGGGCATTGCACGTATGCGGCAGTGGGGAATTGCCGCGACGGTGGATAGCGCAGCTAGCGCGGACAGGCGTTCAATCGAATCTAGATGGATTCCCAGAACTCGAAGAACCTGATGCCAGGGTCAGCAGCGACCTGGCTTGTCCGCTGAGGGATAACAGAGGAAGAGCCCTCCGACGTGGCCATGTCAGCTGGTTGCGACAACATCGATTAGCTCACTCCTATAGGTCGACCCATAGAGTGCGCGACAGACCTTGGTGCTGCCATCTCGAAAGCGACTGAATCGGCCGCGGGTATGGAGCTGAATTCCGTTCGTCGGACAGTGATTGTTCCGTTCGCTGAAATACTTGCCATCTCGTGTCAACGGCTTTAAACCTATAGTGCCAACGTATTTACGAGAAGGGGTAGCAACCCTAACCTCTCAGAGCGAGAAGCAAAATACCCCTGTCGGTTTGCCGACAGGGGTATTTTGGAGGACTCTACTTCGTAAAATACCAGGTCTCTGGGGCGAGATCGAGGAATGGATTTTGTGTCACCCCGTGGAGCTTGTTAGAGATCGCCGAGATACTATAGGCCGCTGATGGCTGGTAGATCACAGGAAGCGTCTTAGCCATGTAGTTCTGGTAGGAGTTCAGCGCTGCCTGAGCGTTGGCTGCAGTGTGAGTGGCAGCAATCAGCTGGTTCGCCTGGGTATTGGCATAGTTGCCAAATCCAGTGTGACCAGGACCTGAGCCGAACAACTCACCGCCGGTCGGGTAGTTGTCTGGGCTGTACTCCCATCCGCCACCCCAGTTGACCATATCCCACGAGCAGCTTGCCTGCGACGACGTGCAGTGGGGCTGGTCTGTGATGACCGTATTAAAGGGAGCGGCGGAGAGGTTGACAGTGATGCCGACCTGTTTAGCGGCGGAGGCGAACGCGCCCATCTCCTGGGAGAGTGATGTGAGGCCAGAGGCATAGACCATGTTGAAGGTCAAGGTACGTCCCTTGGGCACGCCACTTCCGCACTCTGTCGCCGATGTGCCGGGACTCTCGCAGGTCATAATACCGTTCACAATCTTCCAACCATGAGAGGTAAGGAGGTTCTTCGCGGCAGCAATCGAGTATGGGTACTGGTTGGTCTTTGAGGTGGAGTTCGCGAACGGGTTGCTCGGTGCAAGTGGAACCGGCGAGTAGCTAGGAACCGCATAGCCGTCAAGGAAGTGCGTGATCCAGGCAGGCTGGTCGACTAGGTGCTCAAGCGCCTGCCGGAAGTAGAGTTGCCGGAAGACTGGGCCGTAGGTGGGGTTGTTGTAGTTGATTGGCCAGAAGTTAAAGCCCAGGTCGATCCAGGGTTGAATGCTGTATCCGAGCGATTCTACTGCAGGCTTTTGTGAGATGTCCTGCGTCGGAATGTAGCCATAGGTGACTGCGTTGTTACCCGCGCGAAGGACATTGAACTCTGCGGAAGCTGACGTGAACGGTAGCTCAACAAACTGCGCAAGCTTTGGCTTATCTGGACCCGAGTACTTGGAGTTCGGGACGAAGACAGCCTTGCCTGCGGTGGTGAAGCTCGATAGTTTCCAAGGTCCGTCAACGACTGACCAGATGGGACTGCTCGCGTAGGTTGACAGGTTCTTGGCCTGGGAGTTGAGGAATGAGTAGACAGCTGAAACTCCCGAGGCGGTGGTGTCGGGGAGGTTGGCCGCTGTCGGACTCGGAGCGGGTTGCGAGAGCGAGGTCCTATCCCACGCTATCGGGAACGGAGTAATCTGACTCAACTCGTTGTAGGTGAACCAGGTTGGGCTATAGGCCTTGTTGAGCTTGAACACCACGGTATTTGCGTTCACGGCGGTGGTCGATACGACGTTGTCCGGGAAGGCTCCTGGGACATAGGCTCCCCAGTTGGCCTTTTCGGCCTTGAGCAGGTTCATAAAGAAGACGACGTCACGAGCGGTGACTGGAGTCCCGTTAGACCATTCGTAGTGCTTGAGGGTCACTGTGACGGTAGTGTCACCATTGGAAAATACTGGCTTGTTTCCTATAGAGAGGTTATAGTTGATCGCCGCCTTATTGCCGATGCCGAAGTAGTAGAGCGGCCGATACATGAGAATCTGGAACTGAGCCAGGTTGTTGACCGAGAAGTTGCCGCTGGGTGTGAGCGGAAAGATGTAGTTCGGAGAGGCGCCAGGTCCCTCAGCGAAGTAGGCAGTGCCTCCCTTAATCGGCTGATTTGACGAGGTGGAGGTACCCGCACTTGAAGTGCTTGAGGATCCGCACGCTGCCAGCAATACGGCAGCAGTAGCTGCTAATCCAACAAACTTAAGTGGACGACGCATAGTGGGATTAACCTTTCTGTGAATTTCATTGGAGCCTAATCGACGTACCCTGAGAACAAATCGCACTAAGTGGCGATTATGTTACCGAGTGCGAGTAGTTAAGAGGTGGACTCTTCCCGGCTCGCTGGAAGAGGGTCGAATGAACTATAGCGCTAAGCAAGAGGTTGCTCATCTTCGAAAGTCAGAGCTACTGGTTGCCGATATGAAACGTAAGCGGTTGGAGTTCGGTGGTGCAAGGGGTAGAGGATTCCGAGAGTAGGAAGATTTTGTCGGATGGGTTCAAAGAGCGTCAACTAGGATTCTATGGAAGCAAACGCTCAACTGGTCCGTGGAGATACGCTGATCATGTCCCAGCTAGGACATGAGACCAGCTGACAAGTCAACTCTAAACCCACCATCTCGTCCAACACCGTTGCCCATCCATGGCTCTTCTGCCACCAGGCTCAAAACCAACCCTCGCCCTGGTTTGCCTATGGTGGTCCATTCACCGAGAATCGCGGCGTAGGTGGCCCCTATGCCGTCAACGTTACCGTAGAGGCAAAGCCGGTGTGGACACGTGGAACTGTGGTGCGAGTATCGGATGTTGAGGTAGCGCTGATAGATACCGCTTACGCAGAAGTTGGCGGAGGGATCAGGCTCTCTACGTCATGGGGTGCTGGATAAAAGGTTCGCAACGTGATGAACCAACGCCCAATCTGGCTTGCTTTTGGGCCACATGCCTTCGGCTGAGTTCGCGAGCGACGCCGTTATGCGTTAGCATTCCCGTCTACAAGACTGCCTTCGAGACTATGAGGTGACTGGATCCAAATCTAGCAAACCAGAAGCGGTAAAGTGGAGCAAGCGAGATCTAAGTCGATTCGATTGGAATCGGCAACAGGGAGCTATCACCGCCGGCGGAGGTGTCGTAACCTTGAATGACCGTAGCGCTCGTGGCTTTGCGCTTACTTCGTGAAGTACCATTCCTCTGGCGTCAGATTGAGGTACGGGTTCTGAACGACCCCTCCAAGCTTGCTCGAGATAAGCGAGATGGCGGCATCGGGAAGCGGCCGGTAGATGTCCGGAAGATCCTTGGCCATGTAATTCTGGTATGCGTCCAAGGCAGCGGCTGAGTTCGAAGAAGTGTGGGTCTCGGCGATAAGCGTGTTGGCTGTCACGCTGTCGTAGTTCCCGTAGTTCGATCCAGCGCCGGTGGCAAACAACTCGCCCCCGGTGGGGTAGTTGTCAGGACTGTACTCCCAGGTGCCAGCAAGAATCATCTGCCACTTGCACGAGGGCTGTGACGGTGTGCAGGGAGCTTCGTCAGCAAAGACCGTATTGCCATTGGCGGAAGTCAAAATGATATCGATCCCAGCTTGCTTTGCTGCGGACTGATAGGCTGTCATCTCTTCGTTCAGCGAGGAGCTTCCAGAGTAATACTCTAGGTTGATTACCAAAGCACGGCCCTTCGGTACGCCTGCGCCACACTCTGTCGCCGATGTCCCCGGACTCTCGCAGGTCATGACGCCGTTGACCATCTTAAAACCATGAGAGGTTAGGAGCGCTCTGGCTGCAGACACAGAGTAAGGATAGAGGTCTGTTTTCGATTGCGCATCGGCAAACGGATTGCTGGGCACCACCGGTACTGGTGAGTAGTTAGGCACCGCATAACCCTTTACCCTTTAGGAAGCTCTTCACCCAAGCAGGCTGATCGACCAAGTGTTGGAGAGCTTGCCTGAAGTAGAGTTGTTTGAAAAGTGGCCCAAATGTCGGGTTGTTGAAGTTCATATTCCAATACGAAAACCCGAACTCTACCCAGGGCTTAACGACGTAGCCGATGGACTCTACATATGACTTTTGGCTGATGCTTGTAGTGGGAAGATAGCCGTAGGTGATAGCACCGTTGCCGGCACGAAGCACATTGAATTCGGCGGATGTCGAGGTAAACGGTAGCTCTACAAATTGGTTGAGTTTTGGTTTTACCGGCCCGCTGTATTTGCTATTTGGCACAAAGACTGCCTTGCCGGCTGTCGTGAAGCTCGTTAACTTCCAAGGGCCATCCACGACTGACCAGATCGGGCTGGTGGCGTAGGTGGAGAGATCTTGAGACTGGGAGTTCAACAGCTTGTAGACGGCTTGGGCGCCAGCCGTGGTCGTATCCGGTAGATTCTGCGCGTTCGGACTCGGTGCTGGTTGACTGAGTGATGTTCGGTCCCAAGCGATCGGGAGTGGGGTGATCTGGCTCAGCTCGTTGTAGGTGAACCAGGTGGGGTTATAGGACCCGTTGAGCTGGAATACGACGGTAGAGGGGTTGGGTGCCGAGTAAGACACAACGTTGTCTGGGAAGGCGCCTGGTACATAGGCCCCGTAGCTTGTCTTGTTGGCCTTTAGGAGATTCATCCAAAAGATGACGTCGCGGGCTGTAACCGGAGTGCCGTTTGACCATTCATAGTGCTTGAGGGTGACGGTGACGGTCTTATCGTTGTTCGAGTACACCGGGGGGTTGCCGATCGACAGGTTGTAATCGATCTCTGCTTTATTGCCCTTGCCATAAAAGTAGAGCGGCCGATACATCAAAATCTGGAACTGGGATATGTTGGCGATTGAAAAATCCGCTCCCGGTGTGAGCGGAAAGATATAGTTTGGATTGGCGCCGGCTGCCTCGGCGTAATAAGCTACTCCACCCTTGGTGGCTGAACTCGGTTTCGCCGTGGAGGTCGAAGTCGAGCCGCACGCGGCTAATAATATTGCAGCCGCCGCGCCAACCGCTAGAGCTGAAGTTGCTTTTGGTCCTGATTTTCTAAGCATTGTCCCCGCCCCCTTTGTCTGCGTCTCAAAGACGTTCCGCTAGACCTACAATAACTTGCGTCATGTAAGATTTCGATCAGCAACCTTAGATTGTGTTCTTCTATTAACAATAATTGTCCGCAATGGTGCTTCTGGGCCCGCTACCCAAGCCATGAATGGCACCTCGTTGTTGCACTCGAACTGCTGGGTTGGAAAACCATCGACCAGTCGGAGTGGTGTTGAGAACGATCAACAGATTCGGCCCAATGCAGCCACAATATGATTCTCACTGTCTTGCTGTGGGCCAAAGGTCTCACACCCATGCCAAAAGAGCTGACTTCTGGCCATGGAGGTCGCCTAGCGCCATTGATTGCGTTTTATCTGGCAATCCCTATCAATGTTTTTGCCACCACAAAACACCTTGGTGCGTTGATCCGGTTACATCTCCATTCAACGGGCAAAGTTTCAACTTCGGGTATAGTTTTCGGCTTCGCCACCGGCCACAGCGTTTGCGGTTCGAGAAATATTGGGATCCCCCGATTACTCGGGTTGTCCTTGGTTGCAGCTCTCGTCTGAGTTCATGTTTGAGACAGTGAATGTAGTGGCGGATATGACGACGATCATGCAAAGGGCAGGCTAAACACGGTTGCGATTCCGATGTTGAATACAGCACCGTTCTGTGCGGAAGGAAGCCGACCATACCATAATGAGAGTCCGCCGGTGACGTTGACTCGGGTGTTGATGTTGGACGGACTGTTTCATCGACGCGCGTTTGACGTAAGTTTTCGGTGATCGACGGCATATGCTGACCCGGCTCGGGGCTCTTTCAGCAGAGTGTTGACAGCGGTGCTGTGAATCCTGGCTTGTAAGGAGGAGGCCACTATTATCGGAACCCAAGTGGTAGAACTTTAGAAAACAATGAAAAAATCTCTAAAAATCAGAAGTTTACGCGCATTTATGAATATTATGATCTTGCAGAGTGAGAAATCAAAGCGATCGCCGAGTTCGAAGGTAGTGCCAGATCTTTCAGGGGGTAGGAAATATGCAAAGTACTTACCAACATGGTGGTTTGATGGTTCGGAGGGTCTTACTCTGGGCGTCCATACTTGCGTTGGTGTCCAGCGGAGCATTAGTAGGGTCCGGATTGGCGTCGAGTCAGCTAACTGCCTCGACGTACTCAACCCATAACTGTAACTATGGAACCGGTGGCCCTCTAGCTAACGATATTTGTTGGTTTAATTATGGCAGCAATTATTCGGTAAGTGCTGGGAACACACAGCCTTTTAGGGAGAATCTTCCAAATGGCGACTACGTTAAATTTGATCTGACCTACAGTCCGGAGGACAACAGCAGCCCTACTGTAAATGCAGTAATATCGCCCACCTTTAGTTATGCAGCCTTCGGTAATGCTGGCTATAAGAATGTGAAAGGTTACCCAATCCTCTACGGAGGAGGAGACTCGGCAAAGTGGGAGTTCACGTTATCGAATATTGGGGTGTACTATCCCAGTGGTATCCCCGTTCCGACCTACGAAATCGTTGCCGCTGATGGCGAGACTACCAACAACGGTGAGTCGGTTGTCTTCAAGACAGACGGTGCATCTTGGCAGCCGGTAGGCGACATGCTGCATGAATATGATCCTTCGTCGGGAACCAATGACTCCGTCCGTACTGACAGTACACTCCGATTTGATAACACTTGTGGTGGCAATAGTGGCTATACTTCAACCGAATCTGGAAGTGCATTGTATGCAAACTTAGGTATAGGAACTAGCAAGGTGACTTGCGAAGGCAGTAACAGCAAGGGTGTTGGTGCGTTGGTTGTCTCGTCTGCCAACCCGAGAAAGATTTCTGCAACTGATTTGACGACTGCGGCTGAGCAGGGAGTTGTGTTCGGCGTTGAGACTCCAGCAGCCCAACAAGTTGTTACGCCAACCCCCCCAGCTCCAGTTGCGAGGCTCTCCTTAACCAAAACCGAATCCCCATCCTCGCCCAACCCGATCACCAAAGCGGGCCAGAGCGTTACCTATGACTTTCGTGTCACCAATACAGGCAATACACTCTTAAACGACCTGGTGGTCTCCGATACTCAGTCGGTCCCAGGTGAGGCTCTTAATGGCCCTGTCTCTTGTCCAACAACCTCAGTCGCGGCTGGTGCAAGTGTCACTTGTACCGGTAGCTATACGGTAACTAGTACTGATATTGCCAATGCCGAGGTCACAGATACGGCAGTGGCAAAGGCGACCACCCCAACGGGAATTAACGTTACTAGTAACACCTCGGCTTACACTATCGTGGTCTCGACTCCGACAACAACCACCAAGACTGTGACCCCTACGGCGAAGACAACCACCAAGACTGTGACCCCTACCCCGACAACAACCACCAAGACTGTGACCCCTACGGCGACAACAACCACCAAGACTGTGACCCCTACCCCGACAACAACCACCAAGACTGTGACCCCTACGGCGACAACAACCACCAAGACTGTGACCCCTACCCCGACAACAACCACCAAGACTGTGACCCCTACGGCGAAGACAACCACCAAGACTGTGACCCCTACGGCGAAGTCCTCATCTACCGCCCCTGCTCCGGTTAAGCTGGTCACTGGTCCCCCTAAACCCCCGGCCTCTAGCACCAACGCCCTTCCGCTAGGACTGGGTATAGCAGGACTGGGTATAGCAGGACTTGGTTATCTCGTCATAGAACGCAAGTGCAATACCCAACACGGCAGCACCGATGAGGTCGCATAGTCGCCGCAAGATAGACCGCCAAGGGCGAGGACTCCCAACCAGGGTCCTAGCCCTTGGCGCCAGCCTTGCGATCATCGTTGGAGGAGTCCTAACCTACGAAGGGATCCATAATTCCCCACAGCAGGTGATACATCGAATCATCGTCAAGGACCACAAACGAGCAGTGGAGCTAGCCAAGGCTAAGCCGATCACCAACACCACTCATCTCGTCCCCTGGAACCCAACCCTTCCCAATCAGGTAGCCACTATCACTATCCCTGCCCTTAAAGTCTCTGCTCCCATCCTCGCTGAGGGACCAGTAAATGGAGAGCTCACTATTCCGGCTGATGTCCATAACGTCGGATGGGATGAACAGACCCCTACTCCTGGTCAACCAGGAGTTACTCTGCTAGCCGGTCACGTTAACTGGGTAGGACAAGGAGAGGGAGCTATGGGAGCGATAGGTCAACTCGTCCCTGGGGATCAAGTTATCCTCAACTGGCAAGGACACGAGACCATCTGGCAAGTCAGCTCCAAGCCAACCCTCTCTCCCAACACCGTCGCCCATCCATGGCTCTTCTCCAACCATGGTTCTCCAACCCTTGCCCTTGTCACCTGTGGTGGCCCCTTCACCGAGATACCAGGCGTAGGTGGCTCCTATGCCGATAACGTTATCGTTGAAGCAAAGCCGGTGCAGTCGTAAGGCCGTGGTGATTTCGTCCTCCTTGGGCTGATTCTGTCAGACAATGCAGACGAAGATGCTGATGGAGGAGTCGCATCCACCAGTCATGAATCGCTGGGCAAGGTTGGCGACTGGATTGACCAGCAGCCAAGCTCGCAGGCGGTTGCCCCAAGCGAATTCGATTGAGTTAGCGAGCGACCCGGTTATGGGACTAACAATCGCCCCTACAGGACTGTTTTCGAGATCACCTTATTGTCTTGGTCGAGTTCGTATACAATCGGCTCGCCGTTGGCTATCTCATAGCCGACGATCTCATCATCTGGAATCGACTCTAAGAACTTGACCATGGCGCGCAGCGAGTTACCGTGGGCGCTAACCAGAACCACCTGTTCGTCTTGGAGGAGTGGTTCTATTCGGGTCTCCCAGTAAGGCATCACTCGAACTAAGACATCGGCGAGCGCCTCGGTATAAGGAACATCAGTGGATCTAAGGTCCTTATAGCGAGGGTCGGCCATCAGGCGTTGATGGTCCTCGTCCGAGGTTCGAGGAGGTTGCACGTCATAGCTCCGCCTCCATATCTTCACCTGTTCTGGCCCGAAACGTTCGGCGGTCTCGGCCTTGTTGAGCCCTGAGAGGCCACCGTAGTGACGTTCATTCAACCGCCAGCTCTTCTCGACGGGAACCCACGACCTATCAAGGACCCTTAGGACGGTGTCAGTGGTGTAAATGCAGCGCTTCAGAACTGAGGTCAAGACGATGTCGGGCGTAAGGCCCGCCTCCTTCAGGAGCTTTCCTGCCTTTTCGGCCTCTTCGTAGCCGGTCGGTGTTAGGTCGACATCGACCCAACCGGTGAAGCGGTTCTCTTGGTTATACGTGCTCTGTCCATGACGGAGGAGGATCAGGGTAGCCATAACATCCAGCCTAACGACTGCAGGGCTTGCGCAACAACCGAAACGTCGGGTCTTGTTTACTTCAGTCCGGAGATTCGGTGCGAATGATCGCGATCGTCGGTTAGTCGTTGCGCGTACATGAGACAGCTCCGTGATTCGGAGTTGGCGCGCCCTTTGGCAGAGATTGGACGTCGAAGACGGTGGGCAGACCTGGGTACCTGCTAACAGCGAGTAGACATGGGAGCTATGGGACTCCAAGAGTGCGCAGTGGTCTTCGTATACGAGGCAGCTCGATATAGTAGGAGCACATACCTGGCGATGTCGGATCATAGCCCGTTAAGTTAACAAAAGCGATGGGTGCTGGGAGGTAGGTGCCGATAACGCCGGGCCCTGGGTCGAGAGACTTTTGGAAGCCGCTAGCCATCTGGGTTCAGATGTTGGAGGGGTGAAATAATTGGGTGCGGGAACTAGGGTACGAGAATAGCAAGGTGCTACCGTATTGCGATGACGCGATGACGCGATGACGCGATGACGCGATGACGCGATGACGCGATGACGCGATGACGCGATGACGCGATGACGCGATGATCCAGGTGACGCGATGATCCAGGTGACGACAATAGCAGCCTGACATAGATCCTGTTTCTCACCCGATGAGAAGCTCGACTGGGCTGGCATCCACAAAATGAGTGCGTTAAGGAAGCGAGCCCAGCCAGAAAGCGGGACTAACGCTGGAATTTGTCTACCTGGACTCCAAGCAGTCTCCAAGGCCAAGCTGGACGGCTGGGTGGAGAGGTTGGCAAGGAAGGGAGATCCCCTCGAGAAGGCAACCATGGGCAAGGCCAGCAGTGGTCACCTTGCTTGGCTTCGATGCGATCAGGTCCGATACGTTGGAGTTCGACGCGCATATCGGGTCGATCCTTGAGTGTTGCCTGGTTGTGGTCGCTGGTTTCGTCTGTTGTAGTGCCAGGTGGGGGAGTTGAGAAGATTTCTTTCAAGCTGTGGAATAAAGCTGATGGGTGAAGTGTAGTAAAACTTGATATACTTACACTCAAGTATTTAGTAACAGCTAGAAGGAGGCTCGAGTGGCCAAAGCAGTAGGTATCGATCTTGGAACGACGAACTCCGTCGTCTCAGTTCTTGAGGGAGGCGATCCAACCGTCATCCCTAACTCAGAGGGTGGAAGAACTACACCTTCGATCGTCGCATTCTCAAAAACCGGCGAGGTACTCGTCGGAGAGGTAGCCAAGCGGCAGGCGATCACCAACCCTGACCGGACTATCCGATCGGTCAAGCGTCATATGGGAACTGACTGGACGATTGACATCGACGGCAAGAAGTACACCCCACAGGAGATCAGCTCTAGGATCCTCTCTAAACTCAAGAGGGATGCAGAGGCCTATCTAGGCGATACCGTCAATCAGGCGGTAATCACGGTGCCGGCCTACTTTGACGATGCACAACGCACCGCCACCAAAGAGGCTGGCCAGATCGCCGGGCTTGAGGTACTTCGAATTATTAACGAGCCGACGGCCGCTGCCCTCGCTTATGGTCTTGACAAGGAGACCGAAGACCAGACGGTACTGGTCTTCGACCTAGGTGGAGGTACCTTTGACGTCTCCGTCCTAGAGATCGGTGACGGAGTCTTCGAAGTCAAGTCAACCGCCGGTAACACTCAGCTAGGTGGCGATGACTGGGATCAGCGAGTCATCGATTGGATGATCAAGAGCTTCAAGGACAACGAAGGTGTCGACCTCGGCGCTGACAAGATGGCGATGCAGCGGTTGAAGGAGTCGGCGGAGAAGGCGAAGATCGAACTCTCGGCTTCGTTGGAGACGACGATCAACATTCCATTCATCTCCGCAACCTCCGAAGGGCCAAAGCACCTCGAGATGAAGCTGACCCGTTCACGCTTCCAAGAGCTCACAGCTGACCTCGTCCAGGCCTGCAAAGGCCCGTTCGAGCAGGCGATCAAGGACGCCGGTCTCACCGTTGGTAAGGTCGATCATGTCGTCTTGGTCGGCGGCTCGACTCGCATGCCGGCGATCCAGGACCTGGTACAGCAGATGACCGGCAAGGAGCCACATCGTGGAGTTAACCCAGATGAGGTCGTCGCTGTCGGTGCCGCTATTCAGGCTGGTGTCTTGAAGGGTGAGGTCAAGGACGTTCTGTTGTTGGACGTCACCCCACTGTCGCTCGGTATCGAGACCAAGGGTGGCGTGATGACCAAGTTGATCGAGCGCAATACGACGATCCCAACCAAGCGCACCGAGGTCTTTACTACCGCTGATGACAATCAGCCCTCGGTCGAGATCCATGTGCTCCAGGGTGAGCGTGATATGGCGTCCTATAACAAGACGCTTGGCCGCTTCCAGCTGGTAGGCATTCCGCCAGCCCCTCGTGGGATTCCACAGATCGAGGTCACCTTTGACATCGATGCCAACGGTATCGTCCACGTCTCGGCGAAGGATCGTGCCACCAACAAGGAGCAGTCGATCACCATCACCGGCACTACCTCGCTCTCCAAGGAGGAGATCGACCAGATGATGCGTGATGCCGAGGCACATGTCGCCGAGGATAAGCAGCGCAAGGAGGAGGCCGAGGTTCGGAACAATGCCGATACCCTCGTCTACCAGACCGAGAAGCTGCTCACCGAACAGGGTGACAAACTCGAAGGTCCTGAGCGCGATAAGGTCACCGAGGCTTTGAACGAGGTAAAGCACTCGCTTGACGGCACCGATATCGCTGCCATCAAGTCAGCGACCGACGCCCTTATGTCAGCCTCGCAGGGGTTTACGCAACGACTCTACGAGGAAGCCTCACGACAGGCATCAGCTAGCGGCGCCGCCGATGGTACTGCTGGTCCTAGCGCTTCTGATGGAGATGCTGGTGGCGACGACGAAGTCGTTGATGCCGAGATCGTCGACGAACCCAAGGAGTGATGCGCATGGCCGATGAGAGATTCGACGAAGAGCCCCAAAGTTCGAACGAACGGCAGAGAGCTGAGAAGGAGGCGCCTTTCGATGGAGAGGCGCCCTCCAATCCTCGGAACGAGCGCTCGGGCGCAGATGAAGAGGTTAGCGACGCCAGTGGAGATGATCAGGTGGATGCCGGAAGCTCCCCGGAGGGAGAAGCCAGCACTGAAGATGTTAAGTTAGGTGATCCTGATTTCGGCGGTGCTGAGCGCTCCGAAACTGGTGAGTCGGCCGAGGCGGAGTTCGATCTAGATGCGCTCGACTTCGAGCCAGAGATCAACGATCCACTCGCGGATGCCGAGCGTGAACGTGACTCCTATCTTGAGGCTCTCCAGCACCTGCAGGCGGACTTTGAGAACTACAAGAAGCGAGTGCTAAGACAGCAGAGCGAGCTTGGGGCGGCTGGGTCTCGTAACCTGGTGACTAAGTTGTTGCCGGCGCTTGACACACTCACGCTTGCACTTGCTCACGCGACCTCGGAGTCGGGTTCAGATGAGGTAGCCTCGGTGCTCTCACAGATCAGCGCCGCCTTTGTAGAGGTGTTAGCCAAAGAGGGCCTAGAGGTAATCGAACCGTTGGGGAAACGTTTTAACCCTGAGGAGGCAGAGGCTGTCGCGCACGAAGATGGAGACGGCGAGCCTACGGTGAGCGAGGTCTTTCGTGTTGGCTATCGCTGGCATGGACAGACATTACGCCCAGCGATGGTGAAGGTCACCGGTTCGTGAGAGATGGAGGTAACTAATGCCACCACAGCGCGAGTGGTTCGAGAAGGACTATTACAAGGTGCTCGGGGTTTCACCGACCGCGACCGACAAGGAGATCACCAAGGCCTATAGGGCTCTGGCTCGTAAGTACCACCCCGACTCAAACGCTGGTCATGAGGAGCAGTTCAAGGAGGTCTCGGCCGCCTATGACGTGCTCGGTGATGCGACCAAGCGCAAGGAGTATGACGATGTCCGTCGGATGGGACCGATGGCGTCTGGTATGGGTGGCATGGGTCACAACCCTGGTGCAAACGGTAACTTCAACGTACACTCTGAGGATCTTGGCGATCTGATTGGCAACCTGTTCAACCGAGGCAAGCGAAGCAGTGGACCAAAACGCGGTGAGGACCAGGGCGCCGAGGTACGACTTAGCTTTGCCGATGCCGCTAGTGGAGCTACAGCTTCGGTGGTGGTGATTGGGGAGACTTCGTGTTCGGTGTGCAACGGGACTGGTGCGGCGCCGGGGACTGTACCCAAGGTCTGTGCGCGCTGCAATGGTTCTGGTTCAGTCTCCGATAACCAAGGCTTCTTTTCATTCTCCCAG
This sequence comes from Ferrimicrobium acidiphilum DSM 19497, assembly GCF_000949255.1. Lineage (NCBI taxonomy): Bacteria > Bacillati > Actinomycetota > Acidimicrobiia > Acidimicrobiales > Acidimicrobiaceae > Ferrimicrobium > Ferrimicrobium acidiphilum. The sequence continues at coordinate 26,884 of NZ_JXUW01000006.1, forward strand.
CCCTGCCCTGCGTGTCATGGTCGTGGCCTGCTGATCGAGCAGGCATGTTCATCATGCAAGGGAACTGGGACCGAACACCGCGCCCGCACGGTCAAGGTCCGGATCCCAGCTGGGGTAGAGCCAGAACAGACGATACGGGTTCGTGGCAAGGGAGCTCCAGGTAAGAGTGGAGCGCCAGCTGGTGACCTCTTGGTCAAGGTGCATGTCGAACCTGACCCTCGCTTTGGTCGCAAGGGTGCCGATCTCACCACCAAGGTGGCTATCAGCTTTGCTGATGCCGCCCTTGGCGGTACGGTCACCGCCCCGTCGTTGAGCGGGCCGGTGACTTTGAAGATCCCAGCTGGAACCCACTCCGGACAGACGTTTAGGGTCCGTGGACGTGGACTTCCTAACCCACGGAAGAAGAATACCGTCGGCGATCTGCTGGTGACGGCAGAGATCGTAGTGCCTGAGACGTTAGACGCGCGACAGAAGAAGTACTTACAGGATTATCGCAAGGTCTTTGGTGAAAAAGTGCAAGAGAACAGTGGACAAGAGAAGGTAGGAGGCTAAGGACGAGATGGCGAGTGATATCGGAGGTGATTCACGACACCGAGCGATCCAAGGACGCGGCGTGTATGTGATCTCAGTAGCCGCCGAGCTCGCTGGCATGCACCCACAGACGCTACGGGTGTATGAGCGGCGTGGTTTGCTAGAACCTAACCGGACCGGTGGTGGGTCACGCCGCTATAGCGAGCATGACCTAGAGCGGCTTCGACGTATCGCGGAGCTCACCGATGCTGGACTCAACATCGAGGGCGTTCGTCGGGTCATAGAGTTAGAGGCCGAGTTGGCTGAGCTTCGCGCCCAGCTTGAGGAGGAGCGAGAGTTGGCCCGGTTACGTGAGAAGGAGATTCACAGACAATACCGTCGAGATCTCGTCCCTCTCTCACAAGCTGTGGTGCATGTAAAGAGCGTGCAGATCCGAAGGTGACCTTATTGTCTATTGTCCTCCGAGACAATAGGTGATACTGCAGCTACGGATGAATACCAGCTTGGCAGGCAGGGATGAGAATTTAGAGATGGCAGCGTGCGATGGATAGGACAACGCCAACGATGATACGGCGTGGCGAAGATGTAATCTTGCCGGTGATGCAGCGCAGGTCGGCATGGAGCACCAGTGTTGATTCTGCGTTAGCGGTGGGATAGCTGGTGATGATACGCAAGTAGCTAGCAATATCGGAGTGTAGGGAGGATGTATGACGTGAGACTTGCGAGTCGAGCTGGTAACGGTCTACTGATACCACAAGGCTAAAGCGAACGCTTATTGAAATCCACCCAATTCTAGTGCCAACCGAGTTTGAGACTCAGCCCAGTTTTGATGCTAGAAAAGGGTATTTCGGGCTAGCGGTGCCCTGATGGTAGAGGGAAGTCTCAGAGATCATCGGTGGGACAAGTCGAGCTAGATGGGTGAAATGGCTTGGCAATGTGGCTAGGCAGGCTGGATGGGGTGCAAACACGGTGGTTAGAGAACGTTCTTCGATCCAGCAGAACAGCCGACCAGCGTTTACCCAGGATTGGATAGATGATGATAGACAACGACAAACCGACGGCAACTCTTGAGACTGAATCAGGCCTGATCTAACTCAGGACTAATAATCGAGTGTCTCGCCGAGGGATCTAAACACACCGATGACGAACGCTTCGGCAAGGGGTCGATAGCTATGAAGCTTTGCCCAAGCGTTTGCAGCAACAGGGATAGGACGCGATCGACTCGTAACTCGAGTTCTATCGCCCGGTTATTGATTAAGCGATTGGCCGAGATCAACCAGTGTGATCGAGTCCGGTTAGATCGACGAGATTATGCCAGAGAGTCTGCTAGCACTTAGGGTATCTGTCTAACGAGTCGAGGGTTAAGTGAGGTTCCAGATGACATGTCAGAGATCGCAGATGGTTGACGGGTGGATGATCAGTGATCGCTGGCTGCTGGCGATGAAGTCAGCGACCCCCTTCGCTGCTGGCTCGGTGTGATGAGATTTATTCACCATGAGAGCTAGCACCATGGGAACTGACTGGTACGGGGAATGGCCGGTACGGGAACTAGCTAACACGGGAAGTGCAGATGATTCGAGACGAGGTTGGGAAGAGTAATAGATCGTCAGTGGTGACGAAAGTGAGGTGATCTGATGGATCAGAGTACGTGGACAGTCAAGACGCGAGAGGCTATAGAGGCAGCGGTAGAGCTCGCTCGTAGAGGTTCGAATCCGGAGGTGACCAAAGAGCACCTTGCGGTCGCTTTGCTTGGTCAACCCGATGGCATTGCCCTGCCTATCCTTGAGCGCCTAGGAGTGCAGATCGGATCGGCGCGTACCAAGCTGTTGGATGCTATCGGCAAGCTGCCCAAGTCCTATGGGGGCCAGGCCCAGTTCTCGTCGTCTCTCGTCGCGACCCTGGATGCTGCTGATGCGACCCGGAAGGAGATGGGTGACTCCTATCTCTCTGTCGAGCATCTTCTGATCCAGCTTCCTACAGTCTTTGGCGTTACCGCTGAACAGATAAAGACGGCTCTGAAGGAGATCCGTGGGGATAACCGAGTCACCAGCGACAACCCGGAGGAGACCCTCCAGGCGCTAGAGAAGTATGGACGTGATCTCACCGCTGATGCACGCGCCGGCAAGATAGATCCCGTCATCGGAAGAGACGAAGAGATCCGCCGGATCATCCAGGTGCTCTCTCGCCGGAGTAAGAACAACCCAGTGTTGATAGGGGAGCCAGGCGTTGGTAAGACTGCGATCGTCGAGGGATTGGCTCGCCGTATCGTAGAGGGCGATGTGCCAGAGGGTCTTAAGAACAAGCGTCTAATTGCGCTCGACTTAGGCTCGATGGTGGCTGGGGCGAAGTATCGCGGAGAGTTTGAGGAACGTCTAAAGGCTGTCCTAAAGGCGATCAAGGACTCCAATGGTGAGGTGATAACCTTCATCGACGAGATGCACACCGTCGTCGGTGCAGGTGCAGCCGAGGGGTCGATGGACGCCTCGAACATGCTAAAGCCGATGCTCGCTCGCGGGGAGCTGCGGATGATAGGGGCTACCACTCTCGATGAGTATCGCAAATATATAGAGAAGGATCCAGCCCTTGAGCGCCGTTTCCAGCAGCTGATCATACCACCGCCCTCCATCGAAGACACGATAGGGATCCTGCGTGGGCTAAAGGAGCGCTATGAGGTACATCACGGAGTTCGGATCCAGGACTCCGCGCTGGTAGCGGCTGCCGTTCTCTCGGATCGCTACGTCACCAACCGCTTCCTGCCTGATAAGGCGATCGATCTGATCGACGAGGCAGCCGCCAAGCTCCGGATGGAGATCGACTCTCGGCCTAACGAGGTCGACATCGTCGAGCGCAGGATCCGCCAACTCGAGATCGAACGGATCTCTCTCGCCAAGGAGACCGATCCCGCCTCGCGAGAACGGCTCTCGCGGATCGAACGCGAACTCGCCGACGATCGAGAGGAGCTCGCCGCGCTGAATGCTCAATGGCAACTCGAGCGTGACGGCATCGGCAAGATTCGCGAGATGAAGGAGCGACTCGAACAGTTGAAGACCGACGCCGAAGGTGACGAGCGTGTTGGGAACTTAGATCGCGCCGCTGAGATTCGCTATGGACAGATTCCGTTGCTCTCCCAGCAGATAGAGGAGGCGACCCGCGAACTTGCCGAGTTCCAAGGTGGGGTGCGGATGTTGAAGGAGGAGGTCGATCCGGAGGATATCGCCGAGGTGGTAGCCAAGGCGACCGGCATCCCGGTCTCCAAGCTCCTCGAGAGTGAGATGGAGAAGCTTCTCCATATCGAAGAGGCGCTCCATGGGAGGGTCATCGGTCAGGAGGCTGCGGTCTCTGCGGTGGCCAATGCCATACGACGCTCACGCGCCGGCCTCTCTGACCCACACCGTCCGATCGGGAGCTTCCTCTTCATGGGGCCAACCGGTGTTGGTAAGACCGAGATGGCCAGGGCGCTTGCCGAGTACCTGTTTGACGATGAGCGTGCGGTGATCAGAATCGACATGTCCGAGTACCAGGAACGACACTCGGTCTCACGACTGGTAGGCGCCCCTCCTGGCTATGTCGGCTATGACGAGGGCGGTCAGCTCACCGAGGCGGTGCGTCGTCGTCCCTACTGCGTGGTCCTCTTCGATGAGATCGAGAAGGCGCACAGCGACGTGTTTAACATGTTCTTGGCGATTCTCGACGATGGACGGCTCACCGACGGGCAAGGGAGGTTGGTGAACTTCACCAATACCATACTCATTATGACCTCGAACCTGACCGAGGATCCGAGGTTCTTCTTCAAGCCGGAGTTCGTCAATAGGATCGACGAGATCATTCGCTTTGCTCCATTAACCGAGGCTGACCTCACCAAGATCGTAGATATCCAACTCGATGCCTTGAGGGCTCGGCTGTCGGATCGACGTCTCGAACTCAGCGTGACCGAGGATGCCAAGCGGATCCTGGCCACCCAAGGTTATGACCCTGCCTTTGGTGCCAGACCCTTGAAGCGTGTGATCCAGAAGATGGTTGGGGATCCGGTGGCCATCGCCCTGCTTTCGGGCAAGTACCCCGAGGGGTCTACGATTACCGTGGATGGGATTGGGGATGAGTTGATCATCTCGTGACTGGGTCGCCTACAAAAAGGTGTTAGACCTGGCGCAGCGCTACGATCCGGCCTGTCGTCTTGGCGATTGTCTTGTTGCCGATCGATGCTAGCAGTACCACCAACCGCAGCGATGGCTACAGGTCTACGCTCTAGCGTTGATCGATCGTTTGATGCGTTGGGTGGGTAGGGCTGTCCATCGCTGCGAAAAGGTGCGTTGTCACTAGGGGTGCCAGCAACAAAGTGAACCACACGACCTATGTGTGTCGTTGTCGGTTGAGAAGAGAGTCGCTGCTAGATGGGTGCCAACGGTCTGCTTTAGTGCCGTCAGATCAAGTGCACCCAGATCTGGTTCGCTCACTCGATAGTCAGCGCTGATTGTTGAGAGTGGGTGTTTATGTCGCCCAGCTTCTGAGCCGACAGCCCTCGATTGAGAGATGTCGCCCGACGGAGTGCACCGGCACACGCAGCATCATGACGATGTCGTGAGTCGCGATAGGATTGGTGGCGGGCTCTGGCACCCGCACCCCCGGTGGTTTCTAGAGTTCACCGTTCATCCAAGAGGTGAGAGCGAAGCTGATAGCGCATCGTGTAGGGCGCGATATCGTTCTTCGTTGGAGCTGTATCGTTGGTCATTGGAGCGGAGAGATCGATGATGCGATACGGTAGCAGAAGCTGTGGGCTTGAGGATTTGTCGATGTTGTTGAACACCAGAGGTGCCGACTCCTTTGGTGAGTGGTTGGGTGTCTATTCGATTCGATGAGGTTGCCTCCACCAAGGTTCTTACTGCGTCTATATTCGCAGGTATCGGAGATTTCGATCGCTATCGCTAACTAGCTGTTGGGCTGATGATGGCCGTTGGACGGTCGTAGTGGCAGGGGTGGTTGTCGAGAATGAGGACATGATCGGGTGGGCAGCTATTACAACGTTGCGGCTGGTTAGTGATGATTGAGTAAGGGCATCTTTGACGGTGAAGTTGGACACGAGGGATGCTGGCTCGCTGTTCGGTCGGCGCAGCTGGGTGAGCCCGTGTGGTAACTGAGATCCAGGTAGGCTAAGGAGTCAACTGGATCTTTTTGTGCCAGGGCTCATCTTGCGGGGGCGGCTTCCCTGGGCTGGCTATTAACGCTATTGGTGAGGGCAAGGTCAGAGGAAATGGTATGCCGGGATAAGGCCAATCAGAGAGGGTGCCATGGGAGAACGCAAGGAGATTATTGTTGCGGGCCTTGACCTGGATCGGCCGGGACTCGAGATTGGACCGAGTCACAACCCGGTAGTTGCTAAGCGTGATGGATACGATGTAGTTATCCTTGATAACCTATCTGCTGATGCCTTGAGGGCCAAGTACGAGGTTGACGATCTCGATGTTTCATTGATTGAAGAGGTAGATTACGTATGGCATGGAGAGCCCTACGACGAACTCTTTGGCGATCACCGCTTTGCATGGATTATCGCGTCGCACGTCATCGAACACGTTCCTGATCTGATCGGCTTTCTTCGAAGTTGCGAGTCGGTGCTCGCGGACGACGGAGTCATTTCTCTGGTTATACCGGACAAGCGCTACTCCTTCGACTACTTCAGACCGATCTCGTCGATTGCACCGGTGATAGATGCGTTCTTGGAGAACAGGAGGCAGCCGAGCGTTGGAACGGCGGTTGATTACTACCTCAACGTCGTTCGACGCGGGGACAAGATTGCATGGTATAAGGGAGCTCAGGGGGAGTATGAGTCCGTTCACAGCTTCGAGGAGGCGAAGACGGTTGCAGATGCCGGAGATCCATACGCGTCGTTCGCCTACTTTGACCCACACGTCTGGTGCTTCGTGCCACATTCGTTTCGACTACTGATCGAGGATCTATTCCAACTCGGCTACATAGGAGTTCGCGAGTGTGGTTTCCATGAGACCGCAGGAACGGAGTTCTATCTCCAGCTGTCACGTATGGGTAACGGTCTGACAATGGAGCGAATCGCAGTGCTTGAGCGCGTGCAGTACGAGCTTGGAGATGACTGCTACCGTCTGCCAGAGGGTTTTGATCGCCAACGCTATCTAGAGCTCAACCCTGACGTTGCCGAGGCGCAGCTAGATCCGATCTACCACTGGTTGACTTATGGCGCTATCGAGGGCAGGAGCTTTCGTTAACTCCAACGGTATGCAAGCTAGCCTTCGAGATCCGTGCGCACGATCATTAGACCATGGGCCACCGTGCTGTTGGAGGAGCATTCTTGAACCCGACGGCTATTGCAGCGTGTTGTCTGAAGACAGTCAGCCGAGCTTGCCGTCAGCGCTACCCTTTGGCGAACCTCCTTTGTAGTGACCGACCCGCACACACGCAGTGGCAAGATTGCACTTGGGTAGAGCATGGTCGCTTTGTTTCAGGAGAACCTGGGCGGTCCGTCGGTAAGTCGCGTCCGTGGATTGTACACGCTCTTAGAGGACCGGGAGTAAGAGGAGGGGCGGGAGGTGGTGGAGCGGTACCGATACCACACCGCGGTTCGATGGCCAACGATGAACGATTGGTGACCTAGGTGCGATTTGTAAGCCGACAAGGCGATGTGATCTAGAAAACTCATGTGACATAGGCAGCTGACGCAGAGTTCTTTGATTTCCGAGATGTCTCATGGGTTGTATCGATCCCGATACTCTCGGGCTATCGTCGTATGATGTTTGTTGCTCCACGATTTCTGTCCCTGAGAGGGTCATGAGGTCATGGTGTGTTGGTACGTGATGAGGTAAGGGGCACGACGGTGGAATTGCTAGAGACTGGCTATGCAAGGGAGATCTATGAGGATCCTGACGATCCCGACGAGAGCGTGCTGCTGGTAGCGAATGATCGATTCGAGCTACCGGGTTGGCCTTCGAATACCCCGATTGCTGACCTTGGTAGGTTACGGACGGCGATAAGCGCTCTGGTGTATCGACATCTTGGAGGTCGGTTCGCCACTGGCTTTCTTGGCACATCCACTGTCATTCCTGGCCGTACACTCAAGCTCAAGTGGTTTGAGTCGGTGCCGGTCAGCATCGAGGTGATCGGGTATCTCTCAGGAGTTGCTTGGGATTCGTATCGACAGTCGGGAGAGGTCGCCGGCATGGAGCTACCCTCTGGACTCGAGCGCGATCAGGTATTGGACACTCCGGCACTGCTCCCGGTGCGTAGCAATGTCGTGGGCGAAGCAAAAATACTCAAACCTCGTGAACTAGCGTCTTTGGTTAACACTCAGACCATCCAGCGGATGAAGATTAGCTCCATGCTGCTCTATGGCGATCTCAAGGATTGGTATCTGGCGAGAGGACTTGTACTCGCTTCCACGAGGTTTGATTTTGGTGTGACCGGTGAGCAGCTTTTGCTGGTGGGGTACCCCGGGATCCTCGAAGGATCTGAGTTGGCCAGAGGAGAGTTGGCTGACGACGATTGGTTAGGTAGGGGTGCGTTGCAAGAGTGGGTAGGAAACACTGGTCCAGCGCAGAAGCGAGCATCGCTTGAAGAAATCACGACCCAAGTCCTTGCCGCGCATGTGGATCTCTACGAACGACTGTCAGAATCTGAGTTTAGCGACTGGGAGGGTGAGCCATCGCTCTTTGAAGGCCAACGTAGCCCTCGAAAGATCTTTGGCCGAAGATAATAGTTCCCGAAGCATCTCCTATTTGCACTCTGACTCGACCGGTCTGGATAGGAGATCCGAAAGACGAAGTTCGTGAACGGGACGCCAGACAAAGGCTCACGGTTGATTGCTGGCTGGCTGTTCTTGCCATCGTCGCCTTGTTATGATCGACAGCTCCTATGAAGGGGAGCAAGTAAGTGGCGCGTAAGCGAATCGGGGTTCGTGTTGCTGGTTGGCCTCCTTCGCTTGGCCGTCATGGCTCTGATGGCTGGATGGCAACACATTATCGGCTCTAGCTGGCAGGGGATGTGATCTGGTCAACCTGTGGGAGATTGGGTAACACCGCGTGAAGCAGTGACTTAATCTGAACTTACCCCAGCCACCCCGACTCATCTCTACCCCTAGCTGGGGTTTTGATTCATTCTGGGGATAGTTTTACTGTCACGCGCTCAACTTGGCTCCTATGAGTTCAAAGGCTCGCTGCTGCAAAGGGGTAGGGGTTGTCATCTTGGTAAAGGTCACCTCACACCCCTTCACTCGGCAGGTGGTGCGCTCAAGGGTATCGAGTTCGCTCAATAGCGTACGAAAGCTCATCACCTCTTGACCGTCTCGATTGACCTTGCTCGCCGCTTTGGCCTTGGCTGAGGCCGAGACCACCTTCTTGGCAACCGGTGAGCTCGGCTCGGGTGGCTCCTCGTCACGGAAGGTCAACTCGCTCAAGCGTTCCTTTGCGATATGGAGCAGGTGAGCACTCAACATGCAGGCAAAGACATGGGCTCGAACCCGATCCTCAAGGTAGTGGCGAATAGGCCTGACGTTGATGTCGATGCTCTTCATGGAGCGAAAGGCTCTCTCTAAGTTGGCGAGGTTCTTGTAGTAGCCAACCACGTCACTAGCGGATGCCTCCTCCTTTGGAAGAGTGGTTCGAATCACATAGATCCCATCGAGTGCGGCCTCGTCTTTGATCGAGTCATCGTCAAGACGAAAGTCAAAGGCCCCCTCGGCGATCTCGGTGATGATGTGCTTGCCCATCTTGGTCGAGGCCAGCGCCTTCTCCACCCGTCTCCCAATGGCGAAGGGATCTCGCAACCTCCCTGCCACAACCTGGGCCTTTACCTTCTCGAGGCGTTTGGTGGCTACCTCTAAGAGTTGGTTACGCTCATTATGGCGTTTGTGGCCAAGTGACTCGTTGCGACACGCTATCAGGCGTTCACCGGGATAGTCAGGGTGGGTGATCTCAAAGAGGTCGCTGTCGTCAAAGAGACCGAGTTGAATACTGCCATCTCCAACGAGTTGGCGAATCTGGCTAGAGCGCAGAGCCGAGACGTACAGGTAGCTTGGGTCGAGCTCATTCAGATGCTTGATGTTGGTGGTCGAGAACATTCCGCGGTCACCGACGATAACGATCTTTGTGAGGTTATGGGTCTTCTTCAGCTCCTCGGTGACGCTACGGAACGAGGCAAGATCGCTGGTATTACCAGGAAAGACCCTGACCGCAAGTGGGAGCCCCTCGGGGGTCGCTACGACTCCGTATTCGATCTGGAGCTTGCCTCGCTTCTTATCCCTCGAGTAGCCATAATGGCTGAGCGGGCACTTGGTACCCTCCATGTAACTAGAGGAGAGGTCATATAGGAGCATGGACCCAACCTTGGTATGGGCCCGAATGAGACGGGATTCGATCGCATTTTGGTGGCGTCTCAGCCAGTCAAGGGTCTCGTAGTAGTCATCGACATCGGTGACCTCGATACCGAGATCGGCTGGGAGCGTCGTGGTTAGAAGGTACTTGGTCATAGCGAGCTTTGAGGATCGCTTGATGGTCTGGGCAATGATCATCGCGAGTGCCAAACGTGGGTGGACTCTGTCACGGGTATCCACGTCAAGTGCACGAACGATTCCTTCGGACTTTGCGAGAGCGTGTAAGAGACCTACCGCGCCATGCCTCTTTGAGCCAAGGATCTCAAAGTCAGCTCCAGCCTCAATAACCGGCTTGTTCGCAAGAGCAAGACTCAGTGCTTCGATGGCATCCTTGGGCAATTTGGAGACATTAGCGATCGTCTCATGCTTGACCTTGCCGTCTTGGCGGTAGCTACGTCGCACCAACCAGGAGTGATACTCCTTCTCACCTCGTCTGCTCACGATATGTGATACATGCATTGATGCGTTATCCCTACCCATAAGCAGATACTAACACTTCAACATCACCGCGTCAAGTATATTACTGGCTACACTTCCATGTCACAGTCAACTATAATCCCTGGTAGAGGGAATAAAACGAAGGGTTGGCTGGGGTAAGTTCAGCTTAATATGAGAATCCACGAGATTGGGTAACACCGCGTGAAGCAGTGACTTAATATGAGAATCCACGAGATGGGGATAGACAGGATACGACCAAGAGACCGTACTATTCGATCGGTCAAGCAACCAAAAGATCGAGCGAACAAGAAGCAGTACAACCAAGAGGCAGGGCTAGCAAGAAACAGGACTAGCAAGGCTTGGGCGACTGGACCTATACGCAATACTGAAGATCTTGGATGCATAGTTCTTGGCAAGCGGTCACGGATGGATGAAGCGTGAGATGGGGCGGTAAATTCGGATTGCGTATCGGTGTTACTGCGTAACTAGCCCAGCTAAGGCGGTGAAACAGGGTGGCTAAAGCGACAAGATCTGATCGAAGGTGCTGAGTTAGGCGAAAAGTCGTAGTGTGTGACATGGTCGTCGGCGGATGTCTACGGACTGTTTTTAGACGGCGCTCAGGTCGAGGGGAGGCCACCACTTCGAATCGAGAATTGGCAGGAGGCATCGTTGCTGCTGGTTTCCCACTGTGGTGTGTTGTAAATACATGATTCGTCGCGACTACTGTCCTCGGACCTAGTACTGGTTCCGGAGGAGAAGGATCTTGGATAGCGGATAGAGTCTCGCACGTTCGGTTATCGCGGCCTACTCTGCCGGGTTGACTCAAGGTAGCAACTCTGGGGTGCATGAAAGTGTGATTGACTGCCCGGCCGAAGCCCGACGAGGTTGCAATCATCCGGTGGTTTCATGAAACTGGATCGATGTCGGGGTTGAGTTGTCGTGATCATTGCAGTCCATGAGCGTGAGTTGCAGATGTTGGGAATTCGGGTAGAAATCACGCTGAGTTTGTACTTGGAGTTGCGGATTTCACTCCTTGTCAGAATCGCTTGTTGGGTTCTGGAGGTAATGGTGTGGCGGGAGCATCGAAAGGGTTCTTGGGCCAGGCGAGTGCGTTTGTGGGCTTTTGGAGCTGTCGTGATCGCTGAAGGATGAGACCAAGGACAGATTACGGGGGTCGAGTTCTGGTTTTGCGAGTTCGACGCAAGAGAGACCAAAGATGGATTTTGCGACTCGTTCGGAGTGTCGCAGGACGGCACAGCTTTCGAGGGAGGGGGTTTGCGCAGTCGGAAGGGTTAATTGGATAGAGAATCTAGCAATAGTGTAGTTTTATTGCATTTGTGCTTGACAACCATTCAACAACGGGTTAACGTAGGAGTACCTTACCAACGGTTAGCTGTCACTTGTGGCGTTCGCCGCTCGTTAGGTGGTTTACAGAATAAATTCTGGGATAATGGTTGGTTTTTGGTTTAGGTGCGACTAGCTTGACCCGATGACTGGTGTTAGTACTGAGTTGTTCAACACAGGAGGAAAATAAGAAATGATAAGTTCCGGTTCTGATAACCGAAAGAAAAAGGCTACCAGACGGCAAGTTCTGTCTTTGGCTGGCGGTGCCACGTTGGCACTAGGTACGCTGGGCATGATGACCTTTGGTGCGGCTGCAGCTGCATATGCACAGGCGCCTGCTCAGACGACAACCCTGAGTGGCAACATCACGATCGGGTCTCCTTCGGCGACACCAGCGTTACCAACTCTGAACCAGTCGAATGCGGCTCCGGGTGCAACAAACAATGATCTGAGCTTTACTACGACGGCACCGGTGAGCGTGTCCATTCCGAGTACTGATACAACGGGTAGTCCTTCAGTCGCTGCGGAGCTGAAGCTTAGTGGTCCATATTCATTGGCCCCTAACGCGGTTGCGGAAGTGATCGACACGCAGACCAAGACGGTGCTGGGTTCGTTGACTACTACCGGGGATCAAAGTAACCTGACCGCCAACACTGCTACGGTGTCGAGTACGGATGTTTATGCCCCCAACAGCACGGATGTGATCAACAAGGGTGACACTCTTACGGTGATTATCGACAACGTGGTCAACTCGACCACTCCCCCGTTGAGTGGTGATGTCAGTCTGACGCTCGGGACTATGGTGTCGGGCAGCTATTATTCCGCCGGCACTGCTGCGCTGACGGCGAGTGCCACCGTCAAGAGCCCGGTTACGCCTACGCTGTCGCTTTCCCCGGCGAACAACCCAGGTCAGTTGACGAATCTGACGTATACCTTCCAGGTGTTGAATCCGATCGCATCTACAGATACTTTCACAGTGGATCTTGCCGATACGCCGTTGTCGGGCAGTGTTGGCTATCCTACGCCGAACACCTCCGATGTGACTCTTAGCGTGAACGGAACCAGTGAGACCAGTAACGTTAGTGCGGCGACAGGATCAGTCACAACTGGTGGGCGTTTGCCGCTGGTGCTGACCGTTAACTCTGGTACCTTAGCGTCTGGGGTCTATACGCTCAGCGTCCCAATCCATGGGTCGGCGGCGGCGACAGCGGACTCTGGGATTGAGAACGTGACGGCCCAATACGTGGGTTCGGCCACCCCCACTGGAAGCCTTGGTGGGGCCGCATTTGTGACGGGTTCGACACCTGCCGCTTGGGGTTACCCATTGGATCTTACCTCGGTGTCGGCTTCCGATCCCTACGCGAGCGCAAGCTCTACCGTCACGATCGACTTCACTAGTCTCAGTAGTACCGATGTTCCGTTGACCGTCGCTGGTCTTGGACTCTCTGGTAATGCTGGAACTCAACTAGCCACCTTGACAGATACGACGACTGGGGCTGACCTAGGGGCAGTTGTCTTCAGTGGTAGTACGGATGCTAGTCAAGCATCGGTTGGGCTCACCAGTGGGGACGCATACAGCTTGACGTTCACGAATCTGCCGTTGCCATCGGCCTCTACCACGGTGAGCATTAGCAATGAGTTCGCGCCTCCTGTTAGCACGACACTGAACTTGGGGCCAGTATCCGCGACACAGATGCAGGTGAGTGCCTCTACGACTTCCACAGATACCACTTCGAACTGGACTCTGTCGGGTATTGAGGCTGCGACGTCGTTCGCTTCGGGCAATACGCTTCAGATTAGCCAGGCGATCACTGGCACCGCCGGGACAGGATATAGTTACATGCCGACGGCATCTGGCGCGTATAAGGTCGTTGATCTTTCGAATTCAGCCGATACGCAGACACCGTCGTCGGTTTCGGTGAGTGGTGGGACGGTCACTTTGACACTAGCCTCCGCGATTCCTTCTGGTGATGTGCTGGAGTTAACCATCACTGGAGTGGTGAATAACCCGGTTGCTAGCACGGCAACAGTGAGCTTGAGCGCGACCACAAGTGGTGACTATCTTGAGACGGCACAATTGACGGCTCCTTCGGCGGCGTCTAGCAAGGCCAATGGTTCGATTGCGAATGCCTCCGGTGCGTTATATGAGTGGGCTGGAGGCTATGCCTTCCATCTCCCGACGGTCGCTGATGCAGGTAAGATTGAGGCGTCCAAGTCATGGCCGACTCAGCAGAAGGTCTCGGTGCCTTCCACATCCATCTTCGCTTCTGGTGATGCTTTGACCATGGGTACGCTTGTTCAGGGTGTTCAGAGTGGTACAGTTCTCGCTCCGATCTATGTGGTCGGCTCGAATGGTGATCTTTACCATATCGCTAGCCCAACGGCGTTCTATGGTGGTGGTTATTCGACAAAGAATGTCGTCGAAATTCCTCAGAGCGATCTAGCGATGATGACGATGGCGTCCAGTGGTTCGGCAACTCCGAGTGCTGCTTCGGTGCATTCTGACGGTTCGTTCTGGCAGGCTTCTGGTAGCACTAGTATTTATGAGTGGGTCGGCGGTGTGGCAGTCCATATCGCAAGCCCGACTGATTTAGTGAGTATCGCGCATTCGATGGGCGAGACATTGATGGCTTCGTGGCCACAGGTATCGGCTAGTTCCGTTCCCACGTCGGAGATGGCACCAAGTGTACCGATGATGGGGACATTGGTCAAGGTGCTTGACGGTTCATCTGCTGGCTCGATGTATGTATCGACGGGTACAGCATTGGTGCCTATCAGTGCGGCTCAGGTCAGCTCACTTGGTTATCCTGGGAGTGATGTCCTTGAGGTGTCTACTCTCGCTGGGATCCCGGTACTTTGATATTAGACTCTATGGGCTAGCCCTTTGAGTTAGATGGCCGCAGGGGTTTATCCCCTGCGGCTTATCTCGTTTTAAGTCGATGTTATCACTGAGGATGGGACTGTCACTGTAGACCAAGGGGGAAGGTAGTGCTTGCTTTCTTCGGTGGGTTGGTTAGGAATTAGTTTTGTGCTGATTTATTGCGCTTCGTTAGTTCTTGACTATACGCGTTAGTGGGCGTTTTTTCTTTCTGGTTGTGCTCTACTGGTTATTCGATAGCGGTAGGACGGTAAATTGGAGAGCTTTAAGGGTGGTGTGGTTTGTGGTCGACGAGGTCGTGTGAGCACCGTTGATTATTATCAGCGATTGTTGATTGTGCGTGGATTGCGGGAGGATTGATCTGTGAACTTGAGTGAAGAATTAGAAGTAATCCGTGGGCTGCTTCTTGAGAGTGAATACGATACGGTGCGTGAAAGTATTATTAAAGTCTTGCGGGAAGAACCTCGCAGTGCGCAGGCTTGGGTTTTTGTTGGGGAGCTCTCGGAGCGTACAGGTAGGCCGTACCAGGCATGGCAGGCGTATCGAAGGGCTTGGCTTCTCGACCCACAGGCTGCTTGGATTTCTGATGTCCGTGGACGCTTGGTTGACGTGGGGTTGGAGGAGTTGGAGCCGTGGTTTGACGATCTGTTTCGGGTAGTATTTCCGAGTGTTGCTGCGGCTATGATCGTCAAGGACGAGGTGGCGAATATAGCTCGTTGTGTTGGCAGTCTCATGGATGCAGTGGATGAGATTGTCGTTGTGGACACGGGGAGCGGCGATGGGACCGTTGACGTCGTTGAAAAGCTCGGGGTGCGGGTGTGGCGATATGGCTGGACCGGGAGTTTTGCTGAAGCAAGGAATTTCGCGCTCTCGAAAGTAAAGAGCCAATGGGTCTTGTGGGTTGATGGTGACGAGTGGCTCGATCCGGAGGACGTCGATGCGCCCCGTATTGCGGCGGGGCTTTTTGACTCAGTGGGGCGTCCACTGGCGTTGCGCGTGGTGCAGGTGAACGATGTTGGCGGGCGGATTGAGCCCAACAATGACATGTCGCGGATGCATCCTACGGGCTATGGCATAAAGTGGGCTGGGCGTATTCATGAGCAGTTGGTGCTCGGGGCAGATACCGTTGAGGCAGCGCAGGGTATATCTCGGGTAGCGGTGAATATCCGCCTCAATCACGTCGGTTATCACCCGAAGGTCATGCAGGACAAAGGTAAGTTGGAACGGAACATCGATCTATTGGAGCGTTCGGTCGCCGATGATCCTAGTGATGTCGCGTCATGGGGTTTTCTCGGACGGGAGCTCTTGTTTTCCGGTGATATCGATCGTTCTATCGCCGCATTATATCGGGCGGAGACACTTGCACGGGAGGCGAAGTGGTACGGACGGATCGCGGAAGTTCGGAATTATTTGATTGAGGCACTGTTGCGTCAGGAGCGGTTTGAGGAGGCTCAGGCTGTGGCGAATCGTGGGGTCAAGGATAATCCCGAGTATCCAGGATTGTGGTACTCTAAAGGTCGGGTCGAGCTAATGAGGTTGATCAAGTTACTCAATAGCGCTAGGGAGGCCTTTGAACGGTCGCAGACGACGGCAGTGACGTATCGCGGTATAGTAGCCTTTGAGTCGCTGATTCCGGTCTGGCGGGCCAAGGCTGGTATCGCCGATGTGACGCGCTTTTCCGGCGATCTCGCCGGTGCTAAACGGCTCTACGAGGAACTCTTAAGGATCGACCCCAATCTCTCTCAAATGCAAGCTCAGATCGATCGGATCAATCAACAGGCGCGGGTGCTCTCAGCGGGGCTGGTGGTTGAGGATAGTCCGGTGAACTCTATCGACGAAGCCCCGAGCGGCAAGGTTTGAGAGTGACCAGTCGCAGGAGACGTTGAGCGGGTCATGGTTTGTGATGCGTCACGGGATGAAGGGCCGACTGCCGTGGTTGATCATTGGGTAGTTAGTGGGTCGTATACGCGTAGCAGGGATTTAGCGGCAAGTCAGGATTGGTTAGACCGCTAGCCTTGTAGCATGGCACAACCTAACGTATCCCATTCCGTTACGATTCGCGTCGAGCTCAGTAACACCCCTGGTTCTCTTGGCCGTTTGACGACTGCAATCGGCGAGGCCGGTGGCAATATTCTCGGCATCGACCTTGTGGAGGTCGAGGGGGAGCGCATCGTTCGTGACGTCACCGTCCTTGCTGCCGATCCAGATCATGCACAGGAGATTCGCGAGAGGGCGGAGGAGGTCCAGGGGGTCCATGTCCGTAGCGTTCTCGATCGCACCTTGAGGCTCCACCTAGGTGGAAAGATCGAGGTCTGCGGTAAGGCGCCACTCAAGGATCGTGATGACCTCTCTATGGCGTATACACCTGGTGTAGCACGAGTGTCGATGGAGATCGCAGAGCGACCGGTATCGGTACACACCTACACCATCAAGGCGAATTCGGTCGCTATCGTCAGTGATGGTAGCGCAGTGCTTGGCCTTGGGAACATCGGGCCTCATGCTGCTATCCCGGTGATGGAGGGCAAGGCGCAGCTGTTCAAGGAGTTCGCCGGTATTGATGCCTTTCCAATCTGCTTGAAGACGTCGAGCCCAGCAGAGGTGATCGCGGCTGTCGAGGCGATGGAGCCGGTCTTCGGTGGGATCAATCTGGAGGATATTGCGGCGCCTGCCTGTTTCGAGATTGAGGAGGCGCTCAAGTCAAGGCTCGATATTCCGGTATTCCATGACGACCAGCATGGCACTGCGGTGGTGGTGCTTGCTGCGCTTCGTAACGCCGCCAAGGTTGTCGATCGTAAGCTCGATGATATGACCGTGGTCATAGCAGGTGCTGGGGCAGCTGGGGTGGCCTGTGCGAAGATCCTGAACAATGCTGGTGTTGGCCGTATCCTGGTATCAGATCGTAAAGGGCTGATTTTCTCTGGTCGCGAGGAGTTCACGGGTGCCAAACTGTGGTTGGCTGAGTCTACGAACCAGGATCGTCGCATGGGTGATGTGAGTTCAGCTCTTGTTGGTGCAGATGTCTTCGTCGGCGTCTCTGGACCTGGCATCGTGACCGCTGCTGACATAGCCACAATGAACAAGAGGTCGATCGTCTTTGCGCTTGCTAACCCCACCCCTGAGGTGATGCCTGACGAGATTCAGGATATAGCCGCAGTTATAGCCACTGGTCGCTCGGACTTTCCTAATCAGATAAACAACGTGCTTTGTTTTCCAGGTATCTTCCGGGGTGCACTCGATGCGCGTGCTATGTCGATTACTGAGGGTATGAAGTTGGCGGCCGCCGACGCCATCTCGGCCGCCGTCTCTGAAGACGAACTTTCTCCAAGTTACGTGATTCCATCGGTGTTCAACCGGAACGTGGCGACAGCCGTTGCCGATGCCGTGGCTCGGGCTGCCCAGGCCGAAGGCATCACTCGTCACCTGAGCTAGGGGCCAAGGTTGTGGGCGACTCGTACCCGCTCGATCGGCTATGTTACCCAGGTAAGGCGGTCGAAATACGAGTCTCTGGTATCTCTGTGAGTACCGTTGCCTCCTCCGTTACCGATGCGACCCTCGTCTTCGCGGAGGCTTGCGCTGAGGGGGCGTGCGAGGTTAGGTTGACGTTTCTGTCCGAACCCTACGTCGCCACTGGAGACATACATTCCTTAGATCGAGGATGTGAGGTGGTCATCGACGGTGGCTTCGTTCCTCTCAATGACCGATCCGCTCCAAGGGTGGCGGTTGACTTGAATGGGACCTATTACTTGAGACCACCGATGGTTGGTGTGCCGATGGAGATTGTCGACCTCTCTGTCTCTGGGTTGGCATTTCTGCCCATGCTTGATCTAGCGCCTAAGCTCTTTGAGCGGAGGATGATTAGCTTTGCCCTGGAGGGGAGGGAGATCAGGACGGTTATCGAGCTGGTCGGGGTTGAGCCGCAGCTGCTTAGAGGTCGTTTTCTTCGATTGAGTGTCTCCGACGAGGAGGCTATCGCGGGCTATGTCATGACTCGCCAAGTTGCTGAGCGACACAGACTCTCCATGCTCGAGGTCCGGACGCCCTCTGCACTTGACGTTGTTGCTCGCAGGCGTTACCCACTGATTGAAGGAGTGGTCGTCCACGAGCATGCACTCGAGCTCTCAGCGCGAGGCATACAGGTCGAGATGCAGTTGCCGCCGTCAACTGCGGTGAACCGCCAAATGCTAGCCTCTGCATTGGGCTCCATGGTCGGAGAGATCCGTTGTGGCGACCTAAACGACAGCTTCCACTACCTGTCGTGCATTGGCTTCGGTGATGAACCCGTTGACGTAGCTGCTCTCGGTTGTCTTCTGCTACAGAGTCGTCTCTATGAGTGCAGTCCATCCGAACTACTTCTCAAAACACTAGGCACAACCTTTGGGCGAGCTGTGATTTCTGAGCTCAAGCGAGGAAGGGACGTACTTGGATACGCGGCTGGGGCTTTCGAATTTCGAGACGATTCAGGTCATGAATGGAGACTCTTCCGCCGTTCATTAGGGGTAGGACTCTACTCTCGGACCAGTGAAGACCGGAGCTCTGATGGCGGCTGGGGCACGGGTGTCACTAGCGATCTCTCTACGGCGGAAGCGGAGTTGAAAAGCGCCCGGCTTGGGCAGTGGATTCCACCTCTGGCCATGGTGAAGCTGATGAAATCGTCCGACCGCCCACTTCTGTTGGGATGCTGGTATCAGGATCTGGAGATCAGTCGACAGCTGGAGGAGATTTTATATCAGCTGGCAACCTCGGCAGAGCCGAGATAGTCTCCGCTCGTCGAGGTCGCAGACGGAATCAATCGATAACAGATGAACGATGGTCTCCATGGCCAGCTACAGGACGGTAGCTCTCTGATTAGCTCTGACTATTTTGGCTATGGATTATCCAGTTCGCCACTATCCAAGCTCAAACTCTTCGTTCTCGCAGAAGGATGGGGCGACACGATGAGCCCGGGTTGGCAGGAGTTTCGATTCGGGCTCGTAGCGTCGTCGGCTGATAGCCAGGCGAGTCGACTCCCAAGAGCGGCAACGCAAGACACGCGAGGAATATCGGGACTTGGTTGGGATTGGTGATCGATATCGGGATCAGTTCTGTGGGCGAGCTGTTGACATCGACTGATGCTGCATACGATCGCCGTCGCGCGGGGATTGTTACTTCGCATGGCTTGGATCCACCAACCTCGATTGACAGCACCCCGGTGACGTTATGCGGGTTGTCCACGAATATGCTGATCCGCTCGGTCGTTTTGATCGCCTGAGGCAACTGGATATTTGTCGAGAATGTGTCTCCCGGGCCTAGCTCTATCAGCGATTCTATCAGCGACTCATGGGGAGTAGGCAGCAGATATTGGCTTCCCTCGGGTAGCCACGGGCGTTGGGCGTGTCGTGTTTTCGCCGGCAAAAAGGCCTGACTCATCAGTTGACTGAAGTTAGGCGAATAGAAGGGATCAGCCTCGACGAGTGGGGCATGAAGGTGATATAGCCAGGAAGATTCGAGATCTTCCCGCAACAGCTGGCCTCTCGCCCGACTTCTTCCTCTTGAACGCGATTCATGATGGTAGAGAAGAACGCTTGGGATGAGGAGGTTACGTTTGCCGGCCTCCAGAAGGCGGAGACAGAAATCGACGTCGTTAAAGCTGATTGCGAGTCGGGGGTCGAAGCCGTGGAGTTGGATGAAGTCGCTGTGTTTGACCATCATGACCGCTCCAGTGACGGCCGAATAGTTGCCATAAGTCAGGTTTCTACTGCCTTTGCCAGCAGAGGCGAATGGAACCCCGATGTTGGCGTGATTTGCCACCCCACCTAGTCCCATGACGACTCCCGCGTGTTGCACCTGTGCGTTGGAATAGATGAGCTTGGCTCCCACCGCTCCGATCTCCTCCCTCTCGGCGAGAGCCGATAGCTGGTCGAGCCAATCCGGGGTGATGACCTGGGTGTCATCATTCAAGAACAGAAGCAAGTCGCCGGTTGCCTGCAGCGCTGCGAAGTTCATCATGGTGGCGAAGTTGAAGTCTACATCGTAGGCAATCACCCGATAGCGCTTCCTTAGCTCTTCCAGGTAGGCCAACATGTTTGGTTCGCTACTCTGATTTTCTACCACTATCAACTCGTAATCTTCGCAGTTTGCGGACTCTATGGAGTGGACGAGATTTGACAAGTCTGCAAAGTTGTTCTTGGTCGGTACGATGATACTCACGAGGTGTTGCTGGGTGGGCATCAGGTGGGGTACGAGAAAGACTCTTCCCTCTCTCGGCCTTTCTAGATGGGAGACCTTGTAGCCGCTGCGTTCAAGATGTTCCGACAGGAGTCGCTCCTGGACTTCATAGACGTAGGGCTTGGCTTCGTATCCTGAGGCTACCGACTCCTGATGGACTCGCCAGTGGTAGAGAACCCAAGGAATGTGTATGACTTCGCTATAGTCAAGAGAAGCCGTCGCTCGCAGAATCATCTCCCAATCCTGAGAACCTTCGTATCCGGTTCGCAACCCTCCGATGGTGAGAAAGAGCTGGCGTTCGATAATGGTGAGGTGGTTGAAGTAGTTCATGCTCAACAGCATCTCTGGAGCGAAGTCTGGCTTGAAAAAGACTTCGCGAAGACCTCCATCGTCGAAGACTTTGTCCTCGTCACTGTAGAAAAGCTTCCCGTGGGGATTCTGGTTCAGGTAGGCTACGAACCATGCGAGTGCGTCGGGAGTGAGCTCATCGTCTTGATCCATGAACGCTAGAAAGTCGCCGGTGGCATGGTTGGCTGCATTTGTGGTGGCAACGGATATGTTGCCGTGTTCGCTGAGCCTTACGATCTTGATCCGCTGGTCTGATGCTGCGATTGTCGACAGCGCCATGTCGTGTTCTGAACTCTGAGGACCATCGATGGAGAGGATGAGCTCGAAGGCTGTATAGAGCTGAGCGATAACCGATTTGATAGCCAATTGCAGGTACTTCAGGTTGGGGTGATAGATGGGCATGATGATGCTGATCTTCGGCTTCGTTGCAAGGTTCGTCAGGTACTCCGAGATGAGCTGCTGTTCACTCTTGGGAAGCTGTCCATTGTACTCTCGCCAAGACCTATAGGCTACGTCGGCAGGGTTCTCCGAGCTTGTGCGAGAGGATCGTTGTTTACTCTTGCTGGTTGCTTGCGCCCGGTCAAAGAGAGCATCTATCTCTTGTGAGTGTGCTCCTCGCTGAACATAGCGTACTGGCTGGCTTGGCAGCGCCGAAGAAGGACCATAGTGGTACTCGATGAAGATCTGGTTTCCAGGCTGTATCAGCGCGTCAGGCAACACCAGGGTAATGCTCGCCTTGGCGGTGTTGAGTCGAAATGGCTGTCCAATGCCTTCGCCGAATGTCTCTAGCTGTTCACAATCGTGGATAACACAGGGGAGCGATGTTCTTGCCCGCCAGGAGTATATTGGCAGGCCAGACTGTAGAACGACTATGTTCTGAAGATAGAGGAGATCCTGATCGCCACCTGAGGCGATGAGCTCGATAGCTTCTGAGCTGGAGAGATCGAGTTGCAAGCTGGCATGATCGCCACTAGGTTGAGGGTCGAGCTGAATCAATGACTTCTCTTTCTGGATAGTGTTTTAGCTTGCATGCCCAAGGTGTCGACCAAAAAGTCCGCCTTTCTGGCGGTATGAATACGTAACAGTTGGGTTGCCGAAAGCTCGTAGGCCTCAAGAGCTATATCTTGAGCTGAGGTGTTGATCACCTCGAGGTTCCCGGTTCCGTCGAGTTCGATTGCGATCGGACTGAATTGAGTCGCACTTGTTGGGAATGAATGGTTTACAACTGCCTTTCCGTTGACCAGTCGGATGCTGGGTAGGCCGTCGCTCGTCTGCAGCCAAAGGGTAACTTGAGCGTATGACACCGTGGTAGGTAGGTGAACCACGATGCGACCGCCTGGAGAAAGCACGATTGGATTCGTTGGCAGCGATCGATCAGGAGCGTAAAACGGATACTCTTCGATCACCTGACCATCCTGCCAGGGTTCATAAACCCTTGGCCGGGTTGGTGCGCAACTTGTGTTGGTAGTGATGAGATTTTGGTTATAGTAGCGATCTCGTGCCAGCTGCGGTCGCCATCTACTCCAGAAGGTGATGAGCTCCTCCCCATCTGGAGGTGGAGATTGATCGCGTTCGGACGCAATCCGCATAAGCCGAGCGGTTGGGGTGTAGCCGATCGCCTCTCCCGCGGCACCGAGCTTTAGACAGAGATCAAGGTCGCGCAAGAGTCCACCAAAATATTCGTCCATCCCGCCGACAGCAAGGTAGATCTCCCTGTTGATCAGCACAGCCTCAGTCGTGACGGCACTGACTTGCTGAGCGACGGTGAGGCGTTCTCGATGCCCGGTAGCAGTCTCTGGTTCGCCATAGTAGCGAGGCGCCGCCTCTCCTTCGACTCCGAGCATGAGTCCGGCCTGGTAGATCTTGCGATCCGAAGAAAGAAGGAGCGGTGAGGCGATAGCCAGACCCATGCCATCGGCGATACCTACGAGTTCGCTAAGCCATGACGGATCCTCTGCTAGAACGAAGTCGCCAATGATGTAGATGTACTTCGTGGTGAGCTTGCTAGCGATGTCGTTATAGGTCGCTGCGAGGCTAGTGTTCATCTTCCGTTCGACTACGGTAGCTATTCCTTTGGACTCAACCGATGCAAGATATGATCGGAGCTCGGGACTCGAATCTGGTCCGTTGATAATGACCAGATCGGAACAGAAACGCTTGATGAGTGGATGATCGAGGTTAGCAACATTCTTGGCGGAGGCGGAGAGGATGATCGCTACCCTCGAGGAGGGATCGGGCTTGAAATGGAGGAGTTTGAAGGCCGCGTCGTTCGCAGGTTCTGCGAGAGCCTTTAGAGATCGCCTGGCGAGCGCGTCTGCAACTACCTTGCGCCCAGATTCATAGATATCGTTCTCTATTCCAAGGGCCATGAGAATGGTATCATCCGCTATCGACCAGTGATAGAGGATTTTTGGTATATGCACCACATCAGACTGGGAGATGCTCTCTGTCGCCCGCAATGCAAGATCCCAGTCTTGAGCTCCGTCGACTCCTAGTCGTAATCCACCCAGGTTTACGAGGAGGTTGCGCCTGATGGTAAGCAGTCGAGTGAGATAGTTTTGTCCGAGCAGCAACAGCGGATCGAAGTCGGGCTTGAAGTAAGGATCAAACCGTTCTTTACTGTTGGTTTTGTCCTCGTCGGAGTAGAGGAGTTCCACCTCTGGGTTATTCACAACGGCTGCAACGATCCATGCCAGTGCGTCGGGGGTCAGTCGGTCACCCTGATCGAGGAAGCAGACATACTCGCCTTTGGCGAGCGCAATCGCATCGTTACTAGCGACTGCGATGCCACCGCTCTTTTCGCGGCGCAGGAAGTCGAGACGGGATTCTTGGCGTGAAAGATGGGCCAAATAGCCGTCTAAATCGTGATCATCGGAATGATCATCAACTATGCAGAGTTGCCAGTTGGGGTAGATCTGGTTCGTCACCGATCTGATCGTCTCCCGAAGGATGGGTAGGTCTGGTTGGTAGAGCGGCATCACGATAGATATCAGCGGCTGATAGGGAAGTTGGTTGATATATGACCGGACACTATGCTCGTCGACCGAGTCAAGGTATGTACTGGCCCAGCCTTCGAACGATCCTGTGGAACCCGTTGCGACATCGAGTAGCCAGCGTATAGGTACTTGCTGCAGCTGTCGTGACCGAGCTGTGACACGGTGAAATTGTCGTATTGCGGTATCGAGAGGGGATAATGATGCCCTCTTGAGCTTCGCAGTGAGAGCCAGGAGTTCTGGTGGGAGATCGACGGACCTTTGGGTGTGGTCGCGATCGGTCGCTGGCGCATCACCGTTGGACGACTGTCGATTGGCGGAGAGCTCACCAGCAGATGCCAACGAAAGTATTTCCCCGGCCCAATAGTCTCTCACTGCGACTCCATTTCCTTTAAGGATTCATTTCAGCATACGTCGCCATTGACCGATATCCTGAAACTGCCAACGATATCTTCTAAGCTCGCCTGTTTTGAGTGCGAGTAGCGAATCCATGCAACGAAGTTGTCATCGCGTGGAGAAACCCAATTACACGCTAACCCCTCAGGGTCGCCATTGATTCTTTAGTTGTCTGGCTCACTAGAGTGCGAAGCAGGGAGATTCTGGTGGCCGTGGATGAATTTAGGTGCAACCGGTTTGCGATACCCTCTTCGTCCTGAAGTGCGGCCCTTGCCTATCACCTCTATGGGGCAATCGCCTATGAACTCTCTACCAAGTCAGATACCAGACGTCCCTCGACGATTCTAGAACGCTTAGCTACGCATATGAGAGCCACCGTCACCCTGACAGACGGGGAACGAAAGGTTCATCACCTACGAGTCTCTACTACTCCAGATCCGGATCAACGCCAGATCTTTGACTCCCTCGGAATTAGTGACCCCTTACCCAGACGAGCCAAGGTAGTAGCCAGTTTGTAGGAGCGCCGGGATAAACCGGCATGGAGGAGGAGATGAAAGAGCTCTACATCGAAGGTCTAGCGAACCACGATGACCCCGAGTCATGCGTCGGCGTCCGCGAGGGCGCAGGCGAAGCGTTGACAGGGGCACGTACAGGCCGGGCTATTGAGCCGCGAAATCCGGGAGATCGGGGCGCCGACGCTGTCTACATAAGTGGAAGGCAACACCACCAGCAGCGCTATCGCGAGTTGTTGGTGGGCCCCGCGCGGTCAGAGAACCATGGCATGTACGGAACCTCCATGCGCGAGAACCGGGAGATCCCGCACTTGCCCGGCTGGCTGATCACCAGACGGGCCGCTCAGGGAAGACCAAGGTCGTACGCCTGAGATGAACGAGCGCGGGAAGTCAGACAACCCCATATTACCTACGAAGCTGTCGAACAAAACCGGGGGACCGGTTGCGGAGGTGGTGGAGGGAAGGGGGTTGGCCAAGGGGAACACGACCAACCTAACACGCCCCGGACGCAGTGCCGGGCAAGGTGTGTCAAACGGGCTGGATCGTGTGCGCGAAGTAGCAAGAAAGGACAAGGATGCAAAGTTCACAGCACTGCTGCACCACATCGACCTTGACCGCCTGAAGGCCGCCTATTTGGCGATCAACCCGAAGGCTGCACCGGGAATCGATAAGGTGACATGGCACTCCTACGAAGAGAATCTGAGGCAGAACCTCGAAGATCTTCTTCAAAGAGTCCACAGCGGTGCCTACCGGGCAAGCCCCTCGCGGAGGGTATACATACCAAAACCGGACGGGCGACAACGCCCGCTCGGCATCGCAACGCTGGAGGACAAGATCGTCCAACGGGCGGTGGTGGAGGTATTGAATGCCATCTACGAGGAGGACTTTCTCGGCTTTTCCTATGGGTTCCGGCCAGGGCGCAGCCCGCATCATGCGTTGGATGCACTCAGTGTCGGAATCGAGCGGAAGAAGGTGAACTGGGTGCTCGACGCTGATATCAGCGACTTCTTCTCTACGTTGGATCGGACGTGGTTGAGAAGGTTTCTCGAGCATCGCATTGCGGACAAAAGGATCCTGCGACTCATCGACAAGTGGTTGGCCGCAGGAGTCATCGAGGATGGGAAGTGGTCAGAGACGACCGAAGGATCAGCACAGGGTGCATCGGTTTCACCGCTGCTCGCCAACGTATACCTTCACTATGTCTTTGACCGCTGGGTCCGACAGTGGAGGCAAAGACGCGCACGAGGCGACATGATCGTCTCGCGGTTTGCCGATGACTTCGTGGTCGGGTTCCAGAACCTTGGTGATGCAAGGCAGTTCCTCAGCGACCTTCGTGAACGATTCGCGAAGTTCAACTTGGAACTGCATCCGGACAAGACCCGCCTCATCGAGTTCGGTCGCTTTGCGGCTCAGAACCGCAAGGAGCGGGGCCTCAAAAAGCCAGAGACCTTTGACTTCCTGGGATTCACCCACATCTGTGGAAAGACCAGGGACGGGCGTTTCTGGCTCCGGCGCGTCACCATCGCAAAGCGGATGCGAACGAAGTTGAAGCAGGTAAAGACCGAGCTTCGACGACGCCGACATCGGTCCATCCCCGAGCAGGGGCAATGGCTGGCGAGCGTATTGAGGGGTCACCTCAACTACTACGCAGTGCCAGGCAACATAGACGCGGTATCGGCCTTTCGCGACCAGGTGAGACGACTCTGGCGAGAGACGCTTCGGCGCCGAAGCCAGCGCAGCCGGATGCCCTGGGAGCGCTTCAGCCGGATCGACGAACGGTGGTTGCCCCCTGCCCGCATTGTGCATCCCCACCCGAGCCTGCGCTTTGCCGCCAGGACCTAAGGCAGGAGCCCATTGCGGTAGTCCCGCACGATGGGATCTGTCCGGGGGGCCGCCCGCAAGGGCGGTCCCTACCGGGATTGCCCTATCCACTGGGACTAAGCCGCTGAGCTTGGAGTTGTTGGGTTGGAGTCGAAAGTTGGGCCAGAGCTCTTGAGGTTCGCTCTTGGTTTCTGTCGTCAAGTGCCAGGCATGTGGGATCTATCTTGCCCGATGATCAATGGCTCAACTTGGCAAACCTACGAATCGCGACCTTGCCATCAATCCGATAGACTGTCTGTAATAGAATAGTCGGTGCTGAGTTACGATTCGCGATCGTGTCCACGTAGATACCGTATCTGTTTACGTCAATAACTGCTGCGTGAAGACGATAACCCACTAGCCCCTACCAATCCTGCGGAGACATGTATATATTTTCGACTCGACCGAGACAGGAACATCCTGCTCGAGGCTCAATTGTGCTATGAAGTCGGGCTAACCTGTGGAGAATTTCGTACTAACCTGTGGGTTCTGAACATGGGGAAGTTGCATTGGGTATAAGAAGCTACGATGGTTATACACACTTCGGGAGATTTCGTTTTGATGCCCCGGAGTGCCCGAGGAGGCCGATCCATCGCTCTTCAAAGGTGCTCGTGTTTGACGTTGGCGATCCTGTCGTAGAGTATCTAGTCGAGAGGCTCAATTGTGAGGTCGACAAGGTACATCCTCCTATCGATGGGTCCCCCGAAGGCTTGGACTTAGATGCACTGGCGGTCACCCGAGCGGGCACACGCGAGGACCGGACGGTTGCCCTCGGCGTGCATGACCGACACTTTTATGATGTCGTTGTATGGGTCGAGACAGCCGCTGATCGGCTACCTTCTGCGACGCTGCTTCGTGGCATCGGGGATCTCCTCTCGATCGGTGGCCATGCCCTGTTTGTGATACCGATGCCAGCTGATGGTGTCGAATATCTGAAGCTACGCATGCCGAGCGAGCTGGTGTCCGAGAATGGTTCAGAGGTTACCCTCGGAACTAGCTGGGACAATGAGGGGCTGTCGACCTTCAAAATCGCCGGCTACGACACGACCGTCGTCGGTGTGTTTCCTGATGAGGTCTTAGATGTTGTCGATCGACGCCATGCGTCATCGGATGAGCTACTCGGACTGCTACTCGAACGCGGTTCTGCTGCCTCTACCAACTCCCGTACAGTCGTTGTCGAGGCGCATAAGCTAGCTGACTATTCTGATTCGGAGTCAGGACCCAAGATGGTCAGCAGCGATGCAGACGAGGTCGTCCTGCAGTGGCGCGAGATCTCTGGAGACTACGACGATTCTCACAGTGTGCGAGTAGCTTTACCGTTTTCTTTGGCGGCACACGAGCTTTCGGTGAAGCTCCCGCCAAGTGTGCATGGACAACGGCTGCGCATTTTTCTTCCTCGAGCCTTGGGGTCCACGTCGTTTTCAGACATCCGATTGCTGGAGGAACAAGAGATTCTCTGGCAGTATGAACCCACGGTTGGGGTAGATCTGGATGTGAGCTCAGGAGGGACGTACGTCGTCAACAGAACTGATGGGATCTCGTGTCTAACCTATGAGAGCTCGGCTTGGTTTGAGCCCTCGTTTGTTCTCCCCGCACATACCGCAGACTCTCGGCTCGAATTGAGCGTGCGCCACTCCAAGGACGGTTGGTCTAGAGGCAATAAGAGACCTTATGCCGTTGAATTGCGGGAACTCGCGGCCGAGGATGGTGTTCGGCTCGCGATGAAGGACCTAGCTACTGAGACGCAGATGTTGCGCGCACGTGTGCGCTATCTTGAGCGGAGAGTATCTGAGGCCGCAAAGGTCGAGCGAGAGAACGAGGAACTCCTCGAGAGGCTTCAAGAGCTCTACAAACGAGAGTCTGAAATCTATAGCTCGAGGTCATGGCGGGTTACCGCCCCGCTCAGACTTGCATCACAGATTCGTCGCAGGTCGGCGTTTAGCGTTACCCAGGACCCGGCCACCCGAAGCGATGACCTTGATGACGGGGAGCCGGTCGTAGACGGGACCCTATCGTCGAGGACTTGGGACAGTTCAGACCCTCATGAGTATGCCGATTGGATCACCACCACGACCCAACTCGAGCTTACGGAGAGGGGCGTAATCAGTGGATACGTGGCGAGTCATAATGTGAGCGGTTGTATCACCATGATCTTTCCCGTACCTGCTCAACCATCGATGGCATCGGTCCGTCATTCACTGGATGCGATGTTAAACCAGATCTATGAGAACTGGGAGACCATCGTTGTAGTCGACCACGATTGTGACCCAGAAGTTCGTGATGCGATCGATGGCTACGCCGATGAAGACCACCGGCTTGTGGTAGTCTCCGGCGAAGCGATGGCGCCGTATGCGTCTCTATTGAACCTCGGCGTTGATGCATCGAGGGGGTCCTTCGTCGGCTATCTGCGGCCGGGGGATATTTTACCTCCATACTCGTTGGCTTGGTACGCAAGTGAAGTCAGTGCTCATCCGGGTACCGCCATCATCTATTGCGACCACGACTACCTTATGAGCCCCTACGGTCGGCAAGATCCTCAGTTGAAACCTGATTGGAATCCAGAACTCCTGTTGAGTACTAACTATATTTCTCGATCGATGCTGGTCTCACGTGAACTTCTGGAGAGCGTTGGGCGTTTTGGGTTGGATTATGAGTACGCTCCGGAGTGGGACTTACTCCTCCGGGTGTCTAGAACCCTTGAACCTGATCAGATCCGGCACATTCCGGCCATACTCCATCACATGGATCCACCATGCTCTGTTCTTGACCAATCCATGAAGGCGGAAGCTCGTCGAGTTCAGGAGCAATTCCTGTCCGGCGAAGGCTCGCCTTACCAGCTGGTTGAGTATCCTCTAGCCGATGTTTACCTCCCAGTCTTTGAGGTACGCGGAAGGCCAAAGGTCTCGATTATCATTCCGACAAGAGACAGTCTTGAGGATCTTCGTACCTGTATCGCTAGTGTTCGATCGACCGCATATGACAACTACGAGATCGTCGTGGTCAACAACCAGAGCTCTGATCCACAGGCTCTAGAGTATTTGCGGACACTATCGTCAACGCCGGGCTTTCGGGTGATCGATTACCCGTTCCCGTTCTCGTATGCTGATCTGCACAACCACGTCGTTCCGCTGATCGATACCGATTACCTCTGTCTGCTCAACAACGACACCGAGATCATCGATCCAAACTGGCTTGGGGTCATGCTTGGTTTTGCCCAGCGAGACGGCATTGGTGCGGTTGGAGCCAAGCTTCTCTACCCCAATAGACAGGTTCAACACGCTGGAGTAGTCCTCGGCCCCGGTGGTCTCGTGGCACATGTGAACCGTTCACTCGAGGATCACGAGGGTGGTTATATGAACCGCGCTCTTTTGCCCCAGAACTTTAGTGCGGTGACAGCGGCGTGTATGTTGGTCGCTAAAAGTCATTGGGAGCAGGTGGGCGGGATGTCTGCGCGCTTGCCTGTCGCCTACAATGACGTTGATTTTTGTCTCCGGCTAGTAGAAGTTGGTTTACGTAACGTCTATCTGCCCCATGTGAAGGTGATTCACCATGAGTCGAAGTCGAGAGGGGTCGACCTCACATTCGGCCAGCAGTATCGTTCCATGCGAGAGAGTGGCTACCTCCAGTGGCGCTGGGGGCATCTGCTCAAGCAAGATCCTGCCTACAACACGAGCCTCTCACTCTTTGATGAACATTGCCGTCTTGGTGAGCGACGCACGAATCCGCCGTGGAGTACCAGGTTTGCATGGATACGCCTCCCTGATGGTTTCAATAACGCGAGCGATCAGTATGAGTATGTGCTGCCGAATCAGGAGATCCATTTTACGTGCGTACTGCCAAAGCGCTTCACTGGTTCAGTCGGCGCGTTACGTTTTGGGGTCGAAAACGTAGTTGGGACGACAGATGGGCTTGCGGTGCTTCGTGTGAAGCTCAATGGAGAGGAGGCGATTAGCGTGCAACCGCTCGATGACCTCGCCAAGGGAACAACGCTTACCTTCGAGTTTGATAGCAAGCAGTTGATCTTCATCTCCTCGGGTGGCATCTTGGAATGCACGTTCACACTCGCAAAAGCTACCTTTCCGGTTGGACTGCCGGTTTACCCCTCAAGCGAGGACTGGTCGCATCACCTGGATGGATTGTCGGCACATGCGTTGCACGTGGAGCTCGGATATCTAGAGGCTGTCGATGTAGCAGTGCTGCCATAGGTGGTCCTAACGTGTGTGGCCGATCTGAATGTGTGATTGCCGTCTGGTTATGGAGGCATTTAGCAATATGAGCTCACTTCAGATTCCTGGAGATTCCTCCTCGAACTAGAGTTGTATCGAAGATGCGAGTAGCAAGGCATCGCTAGCGCTGCTAGATATGCGTTCCTCGATGGACATTTGGAGAAGACATTGAAACCGACCAATGCTGCGGCTGTTCTCATCGCTGACAAGCTTCATCTTTTTCGGACATCTCGCAGTTTTGTCTTTGCAGAGCGAATAAGCCAGCTCACCGGCATGCGTGACAGGGCGTTACTGAAGGAGATCGCCGAATTGGATCAGATGCTTGCAGATCCAAACAAGCTCGCCGTATGGGCGGCAAGTAACGGCAATGCGAGATTGCGAGATCTCCTTGACGAGCTGGCGTCTTCGAAGATATATCTGATTGCTCGATCTAGCTCCCAGATCACCAATGCGTTGAAGTTACAGTTGGCGGAGCCCACCGCGTACTCTGAGCTCGCCCTCCTGCTTCGGCGATCATTGGAACCTGAGCCGATCCCGTTTTGGGATGACAATCTAGAGATGGCGTTGAGAGCCAATCCCTATCTTGGCACTGAACAGCCTTCCGTGGATGTTATCGTACCCGTGTACGGAACCTGGGCTTATCTCAACACTGCGATCATCGCCTTGGCGAGAACTGTAGAGGTGACATTTAACCTGATTCTTGTAGACGATAGGTCTCCGGAACCAGTACCTACCTGGCTCGAACACATTCCTGGGGTCACTGTGTTGAGGAGGGAGGCGAATGGGGGTTTCGCTGAGGCCTGTAACACTGGGGCACGCCATGCGAGAGCTCCAAGGTTGCTGCTGTTGAATATGGACGTACAGGTTCAGCCGGACACAGTTCAACATCTGATGAACCGTCTGGATTCGTCGGTTGATATCGGGATCGTAGGCGGCAAACTTTGTTATCCGAATGGGATGCTCCAAGAGGCTGGAGGGCTTGTCGACGCGGGGGGTGTGGTGGCAAACCTCGGTTACCAACAGGATCCATGGCACCCAGACTTTAACTTTGTCCGTCAGGTCGATTATGTCTCTGGCGCTCTACTCATGACGAGAACGGAGCTCTATCACGAGTTGGGTGGGCTCTCGACAGAATTCGGAAGCGGCTATTTTGAGGACACGGATCTTTGCATGCGTGTTCGTCAATTGGGTCACCGCGTTCTCTATGAACCCCGAGCTCAAGCCATGCATGCGGGTGGAGGATCGTTCTCCGAGGAGAACAAAGCAACACTGATGTCGCAAAATTCTGCACTTTTCTTTCGCAAATGGGAAAGCGAACTGAAACTATCGCCAAGATTGCGAAGTCAACGCCGATCGACACGTCCTCGGGTCTTGGTTGTCGATTCAACCGTTCCTGTTCCCAATCGAGATTCGGGCAGTACGGATACCTTCATGCTTATCCGCGCCCTTCGAGAACTAGATGTCGATGTTGCGATGTATCCGATCGAGAGTTCTGAGCTCGATGGCGTGGGGGCACAAGAACTCCAAGGGTTGGGAGTAGAGGTTCTCTATCACCCATATGTTGATAGTCCCGCTAGCGCTATCAAATGCATCGAGCCAGTTGATTGCATTTTTCTTTTGCGATATCCTGCAGGTGGTAGGCATATCGATGCTTTCCGTCAAGCGGCACCACAGGCAAAGATTATCTTTCTTCCTGTCGACCTTCATTATCTTCGGCAGTCGAGAGGATTGTCGCTTGGGCTTTTGAACATCAGCGACAAGGATGTGCTTGATATGCGTTCTAGGGAACTAGGAGCTGCAGAGAGTGCGGATGAAGTATGGGTTTTGGGCGAGAATGAGGCGAATGTGTTACATGCTGAACTGCCCAACCAAAAGATCCGGATTGTGCCCTTCTTCCGGAGTCCACCTACCGCATCGGCTGCGGTTTTGAGTTTCGATGGAAGGGCCGACATTGGCTTCATCGGGAACTTCGAACATCCGCCCAACGTGGACGCCGTCAGTTGGTTTATCGAGACGATATGGCGAGAAATACTTGCGGAGGAACCTGATCTCAAGTTGGTAATCGCAGGCTCCAACATCTCTCGTGCCCCGAGGGATATATGGTGCCAGGTGGATAACGTCGAGGTGGTTGGCTGGGTGCCCTCTGAATATGATTTCCTCAAGACCAAGCTTCTGTCGATCGCGCCACTTCGTTTTGGAGCTGGCATCAAAGGTAAGGTGGCGAGCAGCTTATTAGTTGGCACCCCTTGCGTAGGTACCAGAGTGGCGTTCGAGGGTATGAATCTCAGCGATGATCAGGTCATAGTCGCAGATGACCCGGAAGAGACGGTGGCAGCGGTGCTCGGGATCTTGCGGAATCGTGAGCGTTGGTCTCAACTCTCAAAGAACGGCTTCGAGCGCTCTCGGGCTCTCTGGTCGTATTCGGCAGGTCACGAGCGGCTCAGGGCCATCTTGAACGAGATGAAGCTTCTTCCGGCGACGGGGGTCGACGGCAGCGAGGCCCACTAAGAATACTGTTGGAGCTGACGGCGTCCACCTTGCTGTTAACGCCCGTACAGTAGGGCATCTATGCTGCGGAATAGGTGTATAGCAACCAGATGGCGCTCCCCGCCAACGAGCAGATAGCTGGAGATTATGATCGAGGTGTCGTGTAACTCCCTGTCGTCTACGGAGGCGACACCCTTGTGAGCTGGCATGCGACCTTCGGTTCAGAACTGCAGGCAAAAGCCGGTTAAAGTTATGATAATGCTCTCGCTGGAAGAGCTTGTACAAGACGGAGTTGATTCATGCCATCGCTATCTCCGGCGATTAGATCGCTGTCGATTGGCAGACGGAACAAGTGGATGAACTGGACCTCTTCATGGGATCTCGTCTACTACGTTCATGACCTCATGAGAAGTGGTTGCACTCCTCGATTCGAATGATGTCGCCAGTCGAATACGAAGCTCTCCACCATACCCCGAGGAAGTCTGGCAACCACTTGATGACAGGTAACCGGGTCTCCGAAAAACCAAGGCTGGTTTAGAGTCGATATCCTGCTAAATTTCGCGACTGCAACAGATAGCACCAGCCCTCAGCGCAGCCAAAAAGCTGATCTAACCTTTCGAAGCCGGCCGCCAACCTAGTGGAAGTGAACCAAAAAGCTTGGACGGATTCCGGCTCCAAATCTCACGATTTTTAGAGTTCAGGAGAATTCTGGAGTCTGTGGATTTACGCGAGCGCGCCACCGAAACCTGAGTGATGCTGTCGTAAGGTGACACGCAGCGAGCTACGAGTATCGATACTAAGGGCTTCTACGAGAACCGGAGTTGGCCCATTATGGCGTAGGTTCAGCGGAGCTTTGAGAACCCCTTCGTGTGCTTTGATCGTCACCGGATCAAGGTGCAGCCAGGATGGTGTGCTCTTTGCACTCTCTCCGTTGATCGAGAATTGATGGACCCAATTGGCCTTGGGTTCTGTCTCCATGACCCAGATAGTTACACTGTCAATCTCGGTCACGGTTCCCTCCGGTATCGATAGGCGACATTCGAGGTCACCATCCGGTTCGAGTAAAATCGGAGTTGAAGGGAAGTATCGGGCTGGATCTGGACATGGAAGTTCAATGCTGCGGCAAGAATCAAGCCATGGGATTCGAACCCTAGGTGGCCAAGCCAATCCGCCATCGACATCAGAGATCGAAATGTTTGGATTGTGGAAGGGGTCATTGAGGATCTGGGGTGCCCACTTTTGCCAATAACGGATGACCTCGGTACCATGACGTTGTCTCTTGGAGGGCTCAGCGTCAGTGCCACGGGATGCTGACTCATGATGGATGAGCTGGGCTGCTGGGCTGTAACCGACATGGTAGCCCGCCTGGATGAACCTCAAGCAGAGATCGATGTCGTTTAAGGAGATGGCGAATTGTTCGTCAAAACCATTGATTGCCTGGAAGGCGGTACGGGAGACAACCATGGCGGCACCGGTGACAGCGGAGAGACGCTGCGTGAGCACAATTTGACCGTTTGGTCCGGTGGCACCACGTTCGCTGTATTTGTAGCGATGGCCTGGTTCCCCGATGACATTCAATGTTATTCCACAGTGCTGGACAGTGTTATCTGGGTATAGCAACAGAGCCCCTACCGCCGCCATCTTGTCCTGCTGGCATAGACCGACCATCTCTGTGAGCCAGGATGGATTGATAGCCTCGGTATCGTTGTTGAGCATGCATATGTAGTCAGCCTCTACTTGGGAGATTGCCCAGTTGTGCATGGCGGCGTAGTTGAATGGGTGAGGGTAATCGAGGACGCGATGTCGAGGACGTGACTTTACCTCTTCGAGAAGGGTGAGAGTCTCTTGCTCATCGCTCTCGTTGTTGATGATCACGATCTCGTAGTTTGGGTAGTCGGTTATTGCAAGGCTTTCGAGGCACTGACTGAGGAGGTCAGCATGGTTCCGAGTGGGGATAATGATCGACACCTTCGGGTTGCCGACAGGACGAAAGTGGATCAAATGGTAAGCATCTTCAGCGACAGGCTCGATGGTTGCAGGCAGTCTGCGGCGTTCGATCGCCTCGGCGACCGCTCGCATTCCGTTCGCCATCGCTTGCGGTTTGAGTTGCACCTTGATCGCGGTCGAGCCCGTGGCCATCCGCCAGTGGTATAGGATCGCTGGAATATGTTGGATCTGGGATTCGTCGACGATCTCGGTCAGTCGGAGCGCGAGATCCCAGTCTTGAGAGCCATCAAAACCTAGCCGCTGCCCACCAACCTGATCGAGCTCGACTTTGCGGACAACGAAGAAGTGGGTCATGTAATTTTGGGCTAGAAGCAACAGCGGATCGAAGTCGGGCTTGAAGTAAGGGCTATAGCGTCGTCCGTCAGGCGTGAGTTTGTCCTCGTCGGAGTAGAGTATGGCGGTATCGGGGTGCTGGTTGAGCGTAGCCACTACCCAGGCAAGACTATGAGGGCGCAGCAGGTCGTCGTGGTCAAGGAGACCGACGTACTCGCCAGTCGCCATGGCAAAGCCGTCGTTGGTGGCTGCAGCAATGTTGCCAGTCTCGACTCGCATGTGCGAGATGATGCGCTGATCAACTTGGGTGTATTCGTCTATGATCTGGCGAACCATGGGTTCTGTTGAAGCATCGTCCACGATGCAGAGTTGCCAGTTGGGGTAGATCTGGGACCTGACCGACTCAATCGCCTCGCGCACGTACTCGGGTGGAGAGTTGAAGGTGGGCATCACGATCGAGACGACTGGCTGGTACGTTAACCCTCGAAGATAGGAGCGTATAGCCGGTTCGTCGATCTCGTTATCGTACTCACGGACCCACGCGAGGTAGGACTCGATATCGAGCTTCTCCTCTTCTGTTGAACCGTGTTGTGACGGTGGCTGGTCGATGAGCCGGCCCCCAAGGCCTGGACGGATGCGATCAAGGAGCGACGGGAGTTTAGGGTTACGGCGCGCCTCGGCAGCGAGTCGGGGGACGACATCTCGCTTCACTATCGCCGAGAGGGAACGTACCCCTTTTGTGAGCTGCCAGCTAGTTGATGCGAGAACTTCGGCGAGCTGCGCACTTCGAGTGGATAGCTGGCGGGCAAGATCATCGCGTTCGATAGCTCGATTATCGAGGACTAGGTGAAGGTATTCGACCTCGCTGAGAGCTTGCGCATGTGAAGTGCGGGTAATAGTGCTGGGGATCACGGCGCGACGCCGTTTTGGAGGGGTCATGCCACTCCTATATCAATCGAGAGCTGAAGCCAGTCTTCGAATTCAACACTGTCACCTCCGAGTTCGCCGATGACTGCCGTTTGCAATCCCTCGTTCCTGAGGTAGTCGAGTAGCTCAGCCGGCTTCTCCGTGGCGAGCAGGAAGCGGCTCGGGTGTTCGCCGAGCAAGGCCTCTACACTTGCATCCGCCAGCTCGATTCGAATTCCCTTTGCTGCAAGGCGAGCGAGCTTCACGGTTCCGGCGAGGAGGCCTCCAGCGCCTAGGTTGGTAGCAGCGTTGACGAGATCATCGGCTGTCACCAACTCTGCGATCACTCCAAGTAGGTGATTGAGACGCTCAAGGTCGATCGCAGGGAAGCTACCTCGTCTGTCGCCGATGATTTCGGCAAAGACTGATCCGGAAAGGCTTGGCGTCTCTCCGGTCGTCACCAAAATCACGTTCCCACTAGCTCGACGTGGATCAGGAACCGGATGGGTGGGAAGTGGCCGGTATCCGATGGTTGAGACCACCGGAGTTGGATCGATGTCACTTCCATAGGCTTCGTTGTAGAAGCTGACGTTGCCACCAATGACTGGGACGCCAAGTGCGGTGCAGATCTCCGTGATCCCATCGATCGCCTCTGAGAACTGCCACATCACCTCGGGGTGCTCAGGGTTTCCGAAGTTGAGACAGTCAACGAGTGCGACTGGAGTAGCACCGACGCAGGCGAGGTTAGCTAGCGACTCAGCCACCACCGCTAGTGTCCCCAATTTAGGGTCTGATCGTGACCAGAGCTGGTTGCCATCGACCGATAACGCCATGGCTAAGTCAGTGCCACCTACACCTGGTGCACGAATAGCGAGGAGGGAGGCGTCAGCACCGGGGGTGACCAGGGTATTGCGAAAGAGCATGTGATCGTATCGCCGGTAGATAGAGCTCGGGTCAAAGTCGAGCGTCTTTAGCACCTCGAGCGCGATTGGATGCCAGTCGTCGGGTGGTAGGACGCTTTGATCTGTTCGAACCCGAAACTCGGCAGGCTCTTGTTGTGGACGATCATAGAGCGGAGCCTCATCAGCGAGGGCGGCGGCTGGGATTTCGGCGACGAGCACGCCATCGAAGTAGGCTCGAAGTACTCCTCGGCCAGCGTAGAGTCCCTCCTCATCAGGTGGGGTGACCGTGCCGATCACGGTCGCTAGCACCTCCTCGGCCTCACAGATGGCTAGCACCTCCTCCAGATGCTCTGGAGCCACGATCGCGAGCATCCGTTCTTGCGACTCTGAACATAGGATCTCCATCGGAGTCATCCCGGTCTCACGGACCGGCACCTTGTCGACTATGACCTCCATTCCATTGCCGGCGTTGGCGGCGGTCTCCGAGGTCGCACAGGTGAGCCCAGCGCCACCGAGATCTTGAATTCCAACCACGAGTTTGGCGTCCAGCAGGCGTAGACACGCCTCTATTAGCTTCTTCTCCTCAAAGGGATCACCGACCTGTACCGAGGGTCGCTTGTCACTCGAGGCGTTATCAAAACCGCTCGAGGCGAGAACCGACACACCCCCGATGCCGTCTCTCCCGGTGGCGGCACCGAGGAGGACGACATGATTGCCGGCTCCTGAGGCCAGCGCTCGCACCAGTTGGGTCGTCTCGGCGATGCCGACTGCGACTACGTTGACGAGTGGATTCTCCGCATATGGTGGCGCGAAATGGATCTCCCCACCCACGGTTGGGACGCCTACGGCGTTGCCGTAGGAAGAGATTCCTCCGACGACGCCATCGAAGATCCATCGAGATCGAGGATCATCCTGGGTTCCCATCCAGAGGGAATCAAGGAGAGCAGTCGGGCGTGCGCCGACGGTGAAGATATCGCGGAGAATCCCACCGACTCCGGTGGCTGCACCCTGGGTTGGTTCGATTGCGCTCGGATGGTTATGGCTCTCCATCCGAATGGCGACCGATATCTTGTCGGTCGCGGCGACGACTCCGGCGTTCTCGCCTGGCCCCATGATGACCCGGGGACCGGACGTGGGTAGCCGACGAAGATGGATACGGGAGGACTTGTACGAACAGTGCTCAGACCACATGATTGAGAACATGGCAAGCTCAACGAGATTGGGTTCCCTTCCTAACTGGTGCACTATCAATTTGAACTCGTCGTCGGTGAGGCCAAGTGGCCTATATATTTCGCTCTCCACGCTCTAGGAGCTTACCCTATTTGGCATCGGTCACCAGGACTTGGTGAGATGGTTGCAGCTAGCGGTGCCGATTTGGCACACTGATAGGTTTCAGTGACCGTTAACAGCCGGATCTGGCGAAGAAACCCTCAAAGCCTCCGAACTCAGTACGCCC
Source organism: Ferrimicrobium acidiphilum DSM 19497 (assembly GCF_000949255.1). NCBI lineage: Bacteria > Bacillati > Actinomycetota > Acidimicrobiia > Acidimicrobiales > Acidimicrobiaceae > Ferrimicrobium > Ferrimicrobium acidiphilum. Next base: position 66,033 of record NZ_JXUW01000006.1, read on the forward strand.
CGGCTCGAGATCCAGCCTTCGCTCGCTGTCACGGCTAACTCGACGGCTGTTGGAATCGGTCTAGCAGACTAGATGCGCGAACGCTCCGTTGAGGCAGGTTCTACCTTGTACTACTATCGCGCTAGAGAGTATGCGTTTGGAACCATGTTCGCAGCTAGCTTGATAACGGATAGGCACCAACTCAACTAGAAGACCATATTAGAACTGGGTCTTCCGAACGAGTTAGGCCCCCCACCAAGACCTGTCCCGGGTAGCTGGTACGCAACCGATCATGTCAACACGACCGGCGTAGGAATCTAGCCTGAAAATTGCTTGCCGTCTAGATGCGGTGGTGGAGATAACTATCCTCCGAAAACCAATATGTGGGAAATGTGCAACCATAAAATCAGCGGTGATAGTCAGAGTCAGCCATGCGCGGGCTCTCAGAAGCTTTTGGTCAAGGTGACGCAGATCGTTCTCCATAGTGCTACAAAAAGAGCCCTGTGTAGTGTCTGGAATCGAACCTTGTCTGCGACAACTCAGATTAGCAAGCCAAAGTTGGCGAACTCATCCGCCGATACCGGTTCATCGCCACCAGACAAGTTTCGAGTGGGCTGGTTTCCACTAGACAAGTTCCCACTGCGCCAGTTGGTCGGTACAAGCCAGTTAGTTGTGTTTGCATAATGGGGACGCTACTAGTTAACACAAACAGCGAAGCTGTAGGTAACTCAAACAGCGGAGTCAGAAGTCTGGTGCGCAAGGGCGAGCTGATTCACCACATAGAGAATGGTGCCTGTCCCTAGCGGCTAAAACCGATAGGACGAGGACAGAACGCGCAGTGGCTGCTACTTGAAATCCAATGGTACAGCTGAAAAGAAGCGAGAATGAACGCGGTCATTGCACGCGAAGTGGACGACACCAAGACCATCTAGTGGCCTCCTGCGCCTCACCTCCCTGTCCTCGTGCCGTCGTAAAACGACATTTTAGCTAGGGAAGTGAGAGGCGACTAGGAGTAAGGGTGTCGATCAGGCGTGTGGCCGAATGCCAGCTTTGGCAAGAATGGATGCTGGTACACCAGCCTCCAGCCAGGTCTCGTAACGGATTCCTTTGCGAGCTGAGTAGGAGGCGGCGTATTCCACGAACAACTTTTCAAGCTGAGTGCCATCGTTTGCAGAACCAAGTCGCTCTAACTCCTGGTTGAGATCGGCACGCTTTTGTAGCAGGTCGACTCGTCGAATCCCACTCACTTCGGCCAGTCTTTTCTCGATCTCTTCTAGTTGGACGCGCACCTTGCCAACGTCACGCTTACGACCTCTGCGGGGCTTAGAGGTCTCAAGGTGTGCAAGATAATCATTAATCGCCTTATTCTCTAGTCGCAATGAACTCGTAGTTCCTTTTTCTGCCATCTTCTAATCTCCTCATATTTTCTCAATTCCGCAGGCTCGTACTGGGTACTCTTTCACCTGTGGCTCAGTTTGTGAGATGGCGAACAGACTTAAACTTCCTGTTCATCCTCTCGACGCCCGTTTTTCCTGCACATCAGTGGCGTAGCCGAACCGTCGGAAGCTGATTACTTGCACAGTACAACCAATAATTCGATGCAATTGCCAGACCGAGGTCTTCATCTTGTAACTCCATGCCCGATGGAAATCGCAAGACTGTCAGCTGATCGTGTTGACATTAAGCAAAAATTAGCTATTACTCCAAGTTTCTCCGCAACCGAATATTCAGCCTTGGCCACCACCACACTCTAGTCTACTCATTCTTTCCGGTCCTATTGCGTTCTAAAAATGTCTAATTGTGTTTGTAGAAATCCTGAATTGTAGTTGAGACTGCGCTGAGTTTTGCTTATATGCTCTTTGCCCTGCTTCTAGCGTTGTGTCGCGGTAGAAGTAAGTGGTTGTTCGCTAGCGAATCGCTGCCTTTACCTCTTTTGCTGGTGGTGCTCTCTCATTCTGCAACGTCGTGGGCCCTGGCTAACCTTGCTGTTGTCGGTTAGTCGGTGTAGAGATGATTGTTGTATCAAGGTTATAGTAGACCAGGATTCGTAATCAGTATTGCTGATTATTCTCGATCGATTTACTCGGTGTTGCCACGCATGTGAGGTTACGTAACACGTGAGCAACCGAGGAGATTGAATCGGCATCGAGAGGGAGGCGCTCTCTCCTATTGTGTGGGCTGTGCTGGCGAGTCCACCCGCAACGCACCCAGTCGTCTCTCTTGCATGTAACCGGATGGTTGTCGATTGAGTACGAACTGGTTGGGATATATGGCAGGGTAGGTCTCGTACTGCCGGTCTCGTACTGCCAATTCTGCACTGTTGTGCTCCGACAAGCCCTTATTGCTCGTACTGATGCGCTCATGTAGAGTCGGGATCTGGATAACTCGCGTCTCCTACGAGTTCGAGACGCCGTTGATGATGGTGTATGCAGATGGATAGGCTCTTCTGCTCGGGCTGGTGCACTGCTCCATGTGCTTGTGGCAAGGGCGAGACAGTTTTGGCGAGTAAGCTGTTCTGCGGCTATGGCCGTCGTCGCGATGATCGCAAAGGGAGCACGTATCGATGAGTACCACCGTTGTTTTGGGAACCCAATGGGGCGACGAGGGTAAAGGCAAATTTACCGACCTCTTTGCCGCTGATATGGCGGCGGTTGTTCGCTACCAAGGCGGACACAATGCAGGTCATACGATCGTGGTCGGTGATGAGACTTTTGCACTCCAACTGGTCCCGAGTGGAATTCTCTATCCGCATGTGACTGCGGTTATCGCCAACGGAGTGGTGGTCGACCCGAAGGTGCTCTTCGAAGAGCTCGATCTCTTGGAGAGTCGAGGTATCGATACCTCGAAGCTGGTCGTATCGGGTAGTGCACATCTTGTGATGCCCTATCATCATGAGATCGATCGCCTGACCGAACGTTTCCTCGGAAAGAATCAATTAGGAACGACCCGTCGTGGAATCGGACCAGCCTATGCCGATAAGTCAACGCGTATTGGCCTCAGGGTTCAGGACCTACTCGATGAAAAGATCTTCGCCGAGAAGCTCGATGTCGTTCTGAAAGAGAAGAATCAGATTCTTGCAAAGATCTATAACCGCCTCCCTGTCGATGCCGAACAGATTCTCGCCGACTATCTCGGTGAGTATGCGCAACGGATGGCTCCACGGATCGTCGATACAGTCAAGCTTTTGCACGATCTATACAATCAAGGGCAAGGCATTTTGCTCGAGGGGGCTCAGGCCACCTTCCTCGATCTCGATCACGGAACCTACCCTTATGTCACCTCATCGAACCCAACCGCTGGTGGTGCCTGCACCGGTACCGGTCTTGGCCCACGTCAAATAGATCGAGTGATGGGGGTGGCCAAGGCCTACATTACCCGGGTCGGAGCTGGGCCATTCCCCTCTGAACTCACCGACGAGATCGGTGATCTCCTAGTTGATCGCGGTCATGAATACGGAACTAACACAAAACGTCGCCGCCGGGTTGGCTGGTTCGATCTGCCGATGTTGCGACATGCGGCAGCTCTTAACTCGTTGTCCGATCTCGCGATTACCAAGGCCGATGTGCTCGATACTCTCGACACCGTGAAGGCCTGCATCGGCTACACCGTCGGTGGCGAGTACACCGAGGACTGGCCCTACCATCAGTCGGACCTGCATAAAGCACGAGCCGTCTATCAGGAGTTCCCGGGGTGGAAGAGGGATATCGGTGGCTGTCGCGTGCGTGCTGATCTGCCCAAGGAGTTGATGTCCTACTTGAGCTTTCTCGAGGAGAAGAGTCAGGTAGCTATCTCGTGGCTGGGCGTTGGACCCGGTCGTGATCAGGTGGTAGATCTGCGCGCATGAGGATCGTCATTGTTGGTCAAGGAGGACGAGAGCACGCCTTTGCCCAGAACCTGTCGCGAGAGCACGAGGTGATCGTCACCCCTGGTAATCCTGGCATGGAGGCGGATGTAACCGTTAGCGACCGGGACCCGGCCACACTCGCGCCCGACCTTGTCGTCATTGGTCCTGAGGCACCGCTGGTCGATGGACTAGCGGATCGACTTAACCACAAAGGCATCACAGCACTAGGACCCGGTGCGGCCGGCGCCCAGCTGGAGGGGTCAAAGGCCTTCTTAAAACAACTCTGTGCCGAGGCAGGAGTCCCAACTGCTTCCTTTGGTGTCGCGACCTCGATCGAGGCGGGTCTCGAGTTGTTCGACCGCTTTGGGCCCCCGTACGTGATAAAGACTGACGGTTTGGCGGCCGGCAAGGGTGTGCTGGTGACCCAGGATCGTGCCGAGGCTGAGGAGGATCTGGCGGCCAAACTTTCTGGTCTATCCTTTGGGGCTGCGGGTACTCGGGTTGTTATAGAGGAGGGGATGCTTGGTCCTGAGCTCTCCGTCTTTGCACTCTGTAATGGAGAAGATTTTCTTCTCCTGCCGCCAGCACGGGACTACAAGCGCCTCCTCGATGGTGACCGCGGCCCCAACACCGGCGGCATGGGCTCTATCTCGCCGGTCCCGGACGTCACCGCGGGGGTGATCGATCTGGTCGCCTCGTCGATGATCGCACCGACGCTCGCTCGTCTGGGGGAACTTGGCATTGAGTATCGAGGTATCCTCTATGCCGGGGTTATGCTGACCCCGTCTGGACCAAAGCTAGTCGAGTATAACGTACGCTTTGGAGACCCGGAGGCGGAGGTGGTTCTCCCTCGGATCACCAGTGGACTCGGAGAGGCGTTGTTGGCAGCAGCTCGAGGTGAGACGATCCCTAGCGTTCAGGTATCCAATCAGAGCGCGATCACCGTCATCCTCGCTGCCCCTGGTTACCCTGACTCCCCGGAGCGTGGACTCGAGATCACCGGCGTCGAGGAGGCTCGGGCATCTGAGGAGGTATCGGTCTTTACGGCTGGAGTCGCGAGGCGTTCCGAGGAGTCAGCGGCCAGCAAGCGTTTGCCGTATCAGGATCTTGCAACCGATGGTGGACGTGTGCTTGCGGTGACCGGTATGGGTGATACACCTATCGATGCCAGAAGGCGAGCCTATCGCGGTGTAGAACTCATCCACTTTGATGGACTCCAGTATCGTCGGGATATAGGGTTTTGATTGAATCGGGATTCGGCCGTCTGGCCCTCTCGAAGCGAAGGAGAATGAGATGATTCCAAGGTATGAATCAGCGGAGTTGGCCGCGATCTTCTCCGATCGAAGGCGTATGCAGCTTTGGCGAGATGTCGAGCTGGCGGTGGTGCGAGCGATGACTGACGCTGGCGAGCTGAAGTCGAGCGAGGTCGCTCCTTTGTTTACACATGAGGTAGAGATCGACGACGATTTTGTCGCTCGAGTCCTAGCTCGCGAGGCGGTGACCAATCATGATCTAGCTGCCTTTGTCGACGTCCTCCAAGCCGATTACGACACCCCCGCTGCTCGCTTTATTCACTTTGGTCTCACCTCTTCAGATATCGTCGACACCGCCCTCTCGCTTCAGATTGTTGCGGCTATGGAGCTCCTGCTTGATGGTGTCGATCATCTGCTTGCGACCTTGCGAAGCCAATCGCTCAGATATCGTCGTACCGCGATGCTAGGCCGTACCCACGGTATGGCTGCTGAACCGACGACCTTCGGCGCCAAGTTAGCGCTTTGGACGCTGGCACTCGATCGAGAACGAACTCGGCTCGTGCGTGCGAGAGAACAGATTGCGGTTGGCAAGCTCTCAGGAGCGGTCGGGACCTATTCGAATATCGCCCCAGCGCTCGAGGCGACGGCTCTGTCAAGCCTTGGACTCGACCCTGCTCCTGCTACCCAGGTGATTGGCAGAGATCGACATGCGGAGGTGATCATGGCGCTCGCCTCAACGGCGGCGATGATCGAGAGCTGCGCACTTGAGATTCGTCACCTTGCTCGCAGCGAGGTGATGGAGGTGCAGGAGCCATTTGCTCCCGGCCAGAAGGGTTCATCGGCGATGCCGCACAAGCGTAACCCGATCCTCTCTGAACGCCTCTGCGGCATGGCACGGCTTGCCAGAGGCTTTGTAGTACCCGCTCTGGAGGACATCTCCCTATGGCACGAGCGAGACATCTCACACTCCTCGGTGGAGCGAATGATGGTCCCAGACGCCTTTCAGTTGGTGTTCTATATGGTAACTCGCTTTGACCGGTTAGTGGCCGACCTCGTGGTTCACGAGGAGTCGATGGCACGAAATCTGGCCAACACCCACGGACTCATCTACTCACAGAGTCTGCTTCTAGCGATGGTACGCACCGGCCTCGATCGTGATGAGGCCTATCGAATTGTCCAGGAGGCGACCACTCGAGTGCTCGCAGGCGAAGGTGAGCTCGGTGATCTCTTGACCAAGGACGAACGTTGCCCGCTGCCGGCGTTGATGATCGAGGAGTTGACCTCGATCGACCGACTTCTGGCGAACCTTGATCCACTCTTTGGTCGTCTCACTACATTGGAGGGCAGCCGATGGAACTCGAACTCATAGCTTCTGGCAAGGTTCGTGAGGTCTATGCCGTTCGCGATGACCCGACCAAGTTGCTCATGGTGGCTACCGATCGTATCAGCGCTTATGATCGCGTCTTCGCCGAGCCGGTGATCGACAAGGGGCGGCTCCTGAGTGCGATCAGTGCCGCCGCGTTCACTGCTCTTGGCGATCGATTCCAAACCCATTTTGTTGATGTCCCGATCGATGTCCCGGCTCAGTTTCTTGGTCGAGCGACGCTCGTGAAGCGAGCAGCGATGATCCCAGTTGAGTGTGTCGCCCGTGGATACCTAGTTGGGAGCGCCTGGGATGCCTACCGGACCGATGGAACGGTACAGGGTGTAGCCCTGCCGACGGGCCTCGGCTTTGGTGACCGACTCAAAGAGCCGATCTTTACTCCGACGACTAAAGAGGAGACTGGACATGACCGGCCCTTGACTCCTTTGGAGCTACGTGATCTTCATGGTATCGAACTCGCTCAACGTTTAGAGGAGTTAACCAAAGCTATCTATGTCGCGCTGGCTACTTGGTTCAGCGAGCACGGGTTGACTCTGGTCGATAGCAAGTTCGAGTTTGGTTGGGTCGATGGCGATCTGGTGCTGGCCGATGAGATCGCCACTCCTGACTCCTCGCGGATAGTGCGAGGTGAGCCAGGAGCTAGTCCAGAGTGGCTCGACAAACAGCTGCTACGCGATTGGCTCTCGGAGCACGGTTTTCGTGGAGACGGTCAGGCACCAGTGTTAAACGGCGAGTTGATTGAGAGCGTACAAGGAGCCTATCGCCAAGTGTATGAGACGCTTTCGGGCCGTTCGTTTGACGATTGGCCAGGTGGGCATGATGCCTATCGTGGCGTAGACCGCGTTCAGAGCTAGAAGACGAATGAGAGTGGAGAGGTCATGAAGTATCGTATCAGTGTCCGAGTGATGCCCAAGGCTGGGATCAGCGATCCCGAGGGAAAGGCGATTCATGATGCCGCCCTTCAGCTTGGCTATGGAGAGGTCGTGCAGGTCCATGCTGGTAGGTCCTTCGAGGTTGAAGGTGAGTACGACTCAAGAGATGCGGCCGAAAATGGTGCTCAGAAGCTAGCAGAACGACTGTTGGCCAATCCGGTGATTCAGACCTATGAGATCGTAGCCGTTGAGGAGCTCAGATGATTGGCATCGTGGTCTTTCCGGGCTCAAACTGTGAGTTCGATGTAGAGAGTGCCTTCCGCGAGCTTGGAGAGGTGAGCAAGTTCGTCAGTCATCGAGAACGCGAACTCGGGGACTATAAAGCAATCATCATCCCTGGGGGGTTCTCCTATGGCGACTACCTGCGTAGCGGGGCGATCGCTCGATTCTCTCCGATTATGGATGCAGTTTCGCGCTACGCCGACAATGGAGGCAAAGTGGTCGGGATCTGCAACGGTTTTCAAGTGCTGACCGAGGCCGGGCTACTGCCAGGGGCTCTGCAACGCAATGCAGGACTCAAGTTCGTGTGCGGAGAGGTCAAAGTAAGAGTTGGGACTACACGCTCGGCTTTGACGAACCTGATGGCGGAAGGAGAGGAGTTCAGTCTCCCGATCAATCACTTTGAAGGCAACTACACCGCCGATCGTGCCACCCTTGAAGACCTCGAAGAGCACCATCAAGTTGTTCTGCGATACGTTCAGAACCCCAACGGTTCGGCCAACGACATCGCAGGGATAACCAATCGCGAAGGAAATGTCGTTGGGCTCATGCCTCACCCAGAGCGTGCCGGGCTTGGCTTTGGATTACCCGGTTATGCGAGGCGCATGCTGGGCTCCGTGGTAGCCATTGATTCCGTCTCAGCGGTGAAGTCAGCCCATTAACGCGTCCGAGTTCACCATTCGGCATATCAAGTCTATGAGGAAAAAGAGAGTCTATCTTTGCTTGCGTTGTCAATGCGGTAGACCTTCAGATCATGGTGGGGACTCCTCCGTTGTGATGAGTTCTCTGTTTCGGGCATAGGATCACCGCAGGAGCCCCCTGGGGCGAGTGCAAACTAGATTGAGCTGGTCTTGCATATTTCGGTGGATCCGGATGGGTATGCTTGAGCGCTTCAGGCCAGGGAGACTGAAGTCGCTACCGTGACTGTGGTTCGCGTCATGTCCGGTCCTATCCCTTACCCTCCAGAATCGCGATTATAAAACAGCGACGACGAAGGCCATGTCCTCGCAGGGCTTCTACGGTAGGCAGGTGAGTCTTGTTCATAAAGCTCCCCGGTCGTGGATGAGTCTGTTGGGGGCCCTTGTTCGTCTGCGGTTCTGCACTCCAGCGGCGGCCAGCACGAGCCATAACAGAGAAACAAAGCTGAGACCAGCTACCCCAATACGAAAGCTCCAAATATCCAACTGAGTCGTATAGTTCAATGACACCGATGAGACCCCGGAGCCCGGCACTCGTACGGCAACCCACAATCCGCCGTCAACGGAGCGGCAAGGTCTTGCCTGTCCGTTGACGGCGCATGTCATGCCTGGAAGATAGGTATCTCGCAAGATGACTAGCCCGCTGGATTTCGCACTCACCCTAATCACCACTGACTCTGTCGTCGCTACCCGGCTGATTCCCCTTGTGTTGTCTGCAAGCTTAACGGAGTGCTTTGGATGCGTTAGGTATGCAGTCTTTGGCATTATTCCACCAGTGGCCTTTATTGCGCTGATTGATTTTTGCAAGCCTGCCTTATTGCTTGTTACTTCGATAACCCTGTTGGGCCTGGCAACGATCGGATCAACTCCTCTAAGCAGGTAACTATAGACTGAGGCGGAGTCCTTCTGAATGCTGCTACGTAGATCTGCTTTACCCAGATAGCAGAGCTGGTCTCCGTTGCTGGCAGTATTTGTAGTCGCTGCGCAAGTGGGAATCGTTTGTCCGCCGAGGGGAGATAGAGGACTCATACTGACAACCTCGTTCACCCCCAGACTTCTCAAGGCGACAAATAGGTGCTTAGTGAGTTTTGCAAAATAGAGGCTCGGAGCTATTCCATAGGTTCCCGGCTCTTTGTCACTGGTCAGCTGCGGTGGGGCTATTGTGTTCATTACTTGGCGATATGGGTTAGGCATAACGGGACCATATACTTGCACTGAATTGGTTAAGGATGGAAGTTGCTGAAATCCAGGGGCAAATACTAACTCACTTGATGGATTGATCTTTCCATTAACCACACTGGTGAGGACCGCATTTCCTGATGCAGGAAAGAGGTTGCTTGGTAACAAAATAACTGTCATCAGTGCGAACACCACAAACACTGGAGCGTTTGTTTTTAGTGGATGCGAGATTAAAATGGCTGCAATAAACACAACTATGGCTGCTATTGCGAATATCACCGCCCCATGCGCAGTGTCGATGTGTGGTGCTAATGACCCGGCGCGCAATTGAGTGTCAAAGCGTAAATAGAGGATGATATCGACTCCAACAGCTATAAATAGGCATATGATCAACTCATACACGCGATATTTACGACCAATCGTGATAACGAACCCGAGCAGTAGACACCATGGCAACCACCAGGCAAACTGCAGAAAGCGGATCATTAAAATGGGATCGAATGGGAAGATATCGAAGATTTTAAGGATACCAAATGTGTTGGCGTATTCGAGTATCCCAAAGCCGACTAAGAGAGTGCTTGGAATCACAAACCATAGAGCATCGCGGGAATATCGGAATGCTCCAATAATGGCGAGCAAAACCACAACACCAAGTACTGGAGTTCCCAATGTCCACACAGTTTGACCAAAATCTTGAGGTTGTGCCGTTAGTGCGGCACCAGCGATCCGCGGTATTGTGAGAGTAGCAAGCCAGAACTTGGGTACGGCTGTTAGATATGCGGTGGGCTGATTCGACCCCATGCCTTGGTTGATCGCGGTCAGGGTTGGAAGTATTCCTATGCTGCCAATGGCTACCCCAAACGCGCCTCCGATACCAGTTAGGAGGATTCTAGTCGCGTCCTTGTGGAGTGTGGAGAACTTAACTATCATGCCACAGACGAAGATTATGGTAATTACTAATTCAAGCGGTAGTACCTCTTGAAATCCGGATAGTGCGAGCATAACTACAGCGGTTACGAGTCCAACCCAATAGAGCAGACGCTTCGGCTTGTTGGGGTCGAGGAGATAACGCAGCGCAAGCAATACAAAGGGTAGGACCATGACTGGATTGAGCATTTCCATGTTGACGTTTGGGGGTGCAAACCCTACAAGACTAGCCGCGGTTCCGACAGCTAGGCTGGCGATCATCGATTGGCCAATTGACGACGCCAATAGATACGAGCCAAAGCTTAGGATGATTAGCCGCATCATATTCCACACTGAATAATTGTTAGGAAGGAGTAGATGCATTAGGATTTCGGGTGGGAACACAGGGACGCTTTGAGTGGCTAACAGTGGTAAGCCATAGGCCTGATAGGGATCGACTATAGGTAGGCGAAAATGAGCCCAAGCAGATGTTACTAACTGCTCAAGGGGCATAGTGATTGGGCCGCCTGCAATAGGGTCTCCTACGAAGAGGGGCCCTGATGGAAATGATAAGTTTGTCTTTAACGCTGCATGACCAGTGAGTACGGGAAAGTAGATAATGCCAACTAGAACAATGAAAAAAATTAGTGATGCCAAGTGGCGCACCCATGGTGGCCATGATCTGATGGGTGGAAGATAAGTCGTCATCTAAATTAGGGTCCTTCCTGACTGGCCAAGAGCTGATGTAGAAGCGTGATTGGAGTTAGGTAATCAATTTAGTTGCAACGGCCTCGAACGTGAGACGCGGGCCTTCTTCAACGCTGCTACGAGTGGCGCTGATGGGTTAATGCGGTCGAGGAACGTGAACCTCATGCATAGTAGTGAAGGATTAGCTCGAATCCGGATCGGTCTCGAGCCGCGCCAATGGAAATTTACCGTATGAATGGTGCATTGACCACGATGCCTCGTTGTTTTCGTGCGATGGCAACTTGCTGCGACATGGCTTCTTCAATGCGTCTTTGGCTTGGTGGCTCATCTGCTACAACCAGTGGCAACACTGGAGTGTTTGTGGCCTTAGCCAAGAAGTAAGCCCTTCGCTTGGCTCGTTCGAGGTCGTGCACTTCAATGGTAACGGAAGCTTCCACGGCTATATAGAGGTGCTCGCCTGTCGGCGTCTCGCCCTCAAGGATGGCGTCGAGCAGATCGAGCTCCTCCTCTTCGTTCTCTTCTAGTTGAGAGGAGAGCTCGTAACGCTCATCGTAGCTGAGCGAACGCACTGCACTCAGGTCTTTACGTCGAATATATGACCGGGGATTGGCTAATATGTCGCTTTCGAGGTGCCGTCCATCCATTTTGCCTAGCCGATTCTCAACCCGCTCAAGCCGATTCTCAACCCGCTCAAGCCGATTCTCAACCCGCTCAAGCCGATTCTCAACCCGCTCAAGCCGATTCTCAACCCGATCCAACCGCTCGGTAAGGGCAGCGATCTGAGCATCAACTCGATCCAACCGCTCGGTAAGGGCAGCGATCTGAGCATCAACTCGATCCAGCCGCTCGGTAAGGGCAGCGATCTGAGCATCAACTCGATCCAGCCGCTCGGTAAGGGCAGCGAGCAGGTTAGATGTCCGGTCCAGTTTGTCGCCGATCGAAGCTATCTGCCGAGTGTTTTCGCTTACAAGCTCGGGCAACGTCTGTAGACGTTCGCCGAGGATCTCCGCTCTGACGGCGTCTTTCCACTCAGGGTTCTCCCTGAGTGCCTTGAGCAGATCGCTTGTGGTGTTGATGACCGCCATTGATGCTTATCCTAGTTGAGCTGCCTTGTGCTGGTTGAACGAACAGGGGCGCGAGTCCTGTCCGTAATGTCGAGGTCGAGCGACTTCATTACTTGTCAGATTGCTGACTCGTAGTAGAACTATGAGTATACCTGAACGTTGACATCCTGTCGAGGGCACGACTTACCTGTTCTTTCGCGCCGCTCATGCCTATGGTGGGATATCCACTACATTTGGGGTCGGTCGGTCGATAGAACAACGTGATCTGTGGGTGCACGGAAGAAAGCGGCAGGTCTCCAGTAGTTTGTCAATACTCGAACTGGCCGAGGATCGCAAGGAGAGTTGGCCGAACGAAGGATCTTCCGCAATTCAGCAGCAGGTTTGGCGAGGCTTGGATCGTGTTTTAGGGCACCTGTTGGAAAGAGCTGGCCATTGCGGACGACCAACCTGGTGCAAGGCCGGAACCAACCAAGGCTATCCGGTGCGAAGTTTGCCTACCAGGTAGCTCCGCCGTAGATGGGCTCATGTGTTATTTCGTACGCATGGCTGGGTTGAATCCGGTTTCACTCGTTGATGCAGAGACATAGCACCTGTCTCGGCGGCGAGAGCAAACCCACCAGATTTAGAGGTTGCCTAGCTTGTGGTGGTCATTTAAAAATTGATCGCCACCCTGTGATATGGATGCCGTTAGTCGATTGCTAGCTTGAGGTGCCCTATCGTCACAGCGCTCCCACCCAAGGAGACGCGATCGCCGTTCAGGTTCATCGATACGAAGCCACCTCTTGGCGATGCTTGCTCAGCATATAAGCGATCCTTTTCGAGCCGCTTGCTCCAGTAGGCAGCGAGGGTGCAGTGAGCAGATCCGGTAACAGGATCCTCAAGTACACCGACTCGTGGTCCAAAGACGCGGCTGACACAGTCGATATCGGGGTGGTCTCCGGGTGCGGTGATGATGACACATCGGGCATCGATAGAAGATAACCCCGTGGGATCAGGGGTGTATGACCTGACGGCGTTGGCGTCATCGAACACGACCAGCATGTCAAAGACGCCTCTTCCGGTCCAGACTACTGATGAGGATGCGAATTGAGCAGGAGCATCAACCGGCGTTGGCGGGTCGAGTGGAAAGTCCATAGTGATCTCGCCGTCCTTGCCGTTGCTGCACTTAAGTATTCCACTAGCTGTGTGAAATGTGGCTACACCCCCTAAAGCGTGCGCCGCTGCCAAGGTCGCGTGTCCACAGAGTGCAACCTCGGTAGTGGGCGTGAACCAGCGCAGGTCGTAGCTACCGTCTGGTCGTGGCGCTACAAAGGCGGTCTCGGAGAGGTTCATCTCAGCCGCAATCGCCTGCAAGTAGTGGTCATCAGGGAAGCCCTCGCAGAACGCCACCGCCGCCGGATTGCCGGCGAATGGACGATCTGTAAAGGCATCCACGAGCTGTAGATCGGAGATGAAAGGCACGATGAGAGTCTATTGTCTGAAACCAAGCTGGTGACTTGCTCTAGTTATAGAGCCAGTCGTTTGAGTCGATGCCGTCAGGCGATCACCGTTCACCCAGCTGCTTGGCTGGCTGAATCTGACTTGCGCAGTGTCGCTTGACAGTCTTCATCTCTGCTTTCTAGATCTGGTGGGAGTTGGAGGTAAGCATTCTGTATTGGCATGGTCTTGCGCTAGTTTCTTCGTTCGTTATTGACAAATACCTATGGCGGTCTGACGGGCTATTGATCGATATCGGGTGGCGAACTCTTCGACTGGCATAGATCTAAAGAGGGTGGCTGGGTGTTAGATGCAGCTGATTTGCTCTCCATTCGAGTATCGCCAGATGATCCCCAGCAAGCTAGCCAGCCCAAGCAAGCTGAACCGTGGGTTGATACCTGTCTGTTCCTAAAGATCTTTGTATAGTTGCGCACGTAGTGAGATCTATCCACATCCGGTTGATAAGAGATCTTCGCCTCTTATATCATGCGTAGTTGTACGGAGAACGTGTTCGTGACCGTGGATCTACGCACAGCACGGGAGTGTCCCCATGTTGGTTTAAGAGTTGCTTGTTCCCTCATGGTTTGCGGCAGCTTGTCTGGCGGCGAATGGGAGGCTCTCTGGTCTGATCTGGGGCCTGAGTGTATCGAGATCGCTGTAAAGGGTAATCGCACCGTCGTGATCCAATGGCTACAAAGGGCTATCGCGTTTGGACTCGCCACCCTTGTCTGGTGTCTTTGCCCGGTAATCGGGCGACTGTTGGTTGAACTTGTGAGATATTTCTTCGAGGAATTTTGAAGGCGAGAGCTATTGCCATGTGAGGTGCTCTAGAGTGCTACCCATGGCCTTCCGATCCCGTCCACAGACACGTTTTCAAGCAGAGCTCCCGGCTCTAGAACTCGAGGAACTGGCGAGGCGGTACTGTTGGCTCCGTTATATCGATACGCTAGGAATCTACCGGGGATCGCCGCTTGCCTTACTTGGCCTTGCTCAAGGCTTGCGAGGCTCCTTAGGGTTGGGTGTCGCATCTGACCGTGGCGCGCTCGTCGTAGGTGGAGTCTCCCCGCTTGAGCACCTCTATCGTCCTAGACCGGCATCGCTCTCTGATGCGGTGGCTATGGGCCTTCTGGCCCACGGCCAGGCCGATGCTATCCTTGGGGAGCTCGGCTTCGATGGTGATCTTATCACCCAGGTAGAGCTACTCGGTGAAGCGGTACGATTGGGATTGAAGCTGGTAGTGATAGCTGAGGCGGATGATGCTCGGGGGGTTGACGCAGCCAGATCGCTGGGCTGGCGGGTTGAACAACTCGACGGTGGCGACCTCTTGGAGGGCTGGAATCTTGGGAGAGCTCTTTGGCATGGCCTTCAGGACCAAGCTACCCCGGTGGTGGTTGTGTTTAACGGATTTGCCGATACCTTCGACATCGACGAACTTGGCTACCTCGCACCACAGACACTTGATCGTTTTGAGCGCGAGGCTATCGCGGCGGCGAGTAGGTTGGCCGATGACCCACGACCGGATCTGGCTCGAACGGCGGCGAAGCGGCGACTTGCGATGACCATGACCGAGTTCGAGACCGAGTCGGTCTCCGAGCTTGTCACCACCCTCGCCACCACCCTTGGCGCCGGTTCCATTCTGGTGGCCACTGGAGTCGCCGATCGCCTGAGAGCTTTAGAACATCAGCAACTTGTACGACTCAGCGATCCACGTCCTCTTGCGGAGGCACTACTGCGCTGGGGAGGCTTCCCAGTCGTCGTAACTTCGAAGGCCCCGGATCGCGGTACGCAGATGGACGCTGTGATAATGACGTTCGACAGGGATATCCGTCCAGGACTCACGGGCATCTTCGTGGAGAGCCACGAAGAGCTGACCTACTTCATGGGTCGTCTGATGGGAGATGCCGTCCCACTTACACATGACTATCTTGTAGTAGGCGACCAGCTCAGCCGGGATGGCTTTGGCCGCGTCGAGAATCCGACTGGACGATGGTTACGCCCGGTCAGTGATCTCGCGGTGATCACCTGGGGTCGCGGCGTCCAGGTCGCCCTGCGTGCATGTACATTTCTAGAGGAGTCTGCTGGCCATGTCGGCGTTCTAGAGCTTCATCAGCCAGGGCTTGTCGACGAGAAACTGTTGGCACAGGCGATGACGGCGAGAAGAATCTGTATCCTCTATGACGGGACTCCAGACGTCGGCTATCAGCTGGTGACCTATCTTCAGGAGTATTTCTTTTCGCAGCTGAGCGCACCGGTGCTGCTCAGATCAGCCCGCCCTGGACCCGGGCCCATAGCGGTAGTCCTGCGTGGTCTGCTCCCGTAGCGAGACGCCAACTGTCTCCGATTGCTAGCTACCATTTTTGGCTAGGTTTGAGTCCCTATTTTTAGTCAAATGCTTGCCCATTCTTGTTGTTGAGGCAATGCAAACGATTGTAAGTTACACTAAGAGAGGGGAACATGGTTAGCGGTGTCGTTGCACGACTAGAGTGCGACGGCTTAGAGAGGAACATGACCATGGATGTTCGGAACAGCGGTGAAGGAATAGGCGCATCTCGCTGGCGGGATGAGGATCAGGATCTCCTTCGTGGGGCTCGCCGCTATATAGACGATATGGTGCTTCCCAACATGGTCCACATGCGGGTGGTCCGCTCCCCAGTCGCCAGTGGCCAACTTGAGGCGATGGACTGGTCTGAGGTGCGGAGTGCCGCTGGAGTCATCCTCGCTGCTGATGCAGCTAGTGATCCTGATCTGCGTGTGGTGGTACCCGCACCGCTGGTGCCAGATGCCGAGATCGTGCCCAAAGGCACGCCGACTCTGGCAGATAATCGGGTGCGTTTTGTGGGTGAGCCGATCGCGGTGATCGTCGCATCAACCCGGCGAGCCGCCGAGGATGCAGCCGATCTCGCTTATCCTACGATCACGGCAGACACCGGTGTGTACACCCTCGACGATGCGCTGTCGATCCGAGCGCTGGTGCACGATGATCTCCGAGACAACGTGCTAGCTAGCTGGCGCTCTGAAGTGGGTGATGTCGAGGCTGGGCTGCAGTCGGCTCATCGAGTGGTGGAGACGGAGCTGGCGCTCCCGCGGCTGGTGGCGGCGCCTATGGAGCCGAGGGGCTGTATCGCCTCTGTCGACTCGTCGAATGGGCGAGTCACGTTGTACGCATCGGCCCAGGATCCACACCGCCCCAAGCAACAACTGATCACATCTCTTGGACTCGATCCAGACGATGTCAGGGTTGTGGTGCCAGCGGTAGGTGGAGCATTTGGCTCCAAAGGTGCGATCCCACCCGAGTACGTATTGGCGGTTCTGCTGGCGAGGCGTCTTGGACGTCCGGTGAAATGGATCGAGGACCGGTCGGAGAACTTCGTTGGCGCCTATCAGGGTAGAGGGATGCGTGCCCGAGTGAAGATGGGGTTCGACAGCGACGCTCACCTAACCGTACTGACCGCCCGGATCGAGGCTGACCTGGGCGCCTACCTCTATCAGAGTACGCCAGTTCCAGGAGTGACGGCGGCGACGTTGATGGGTGGTGTCTACGACCTTTCTACTGCGCGCGTCGAGATGGTTGGGCTAGCGACCAATCGTGTGCCCACCGGCCCCTACCGTGGGGCAGGTCGGCCCGAGGCGGCCTACTTTGTCGAACGGACACTCGATGTTGCCGCTCACGCACTAGAGATCGATCCGGTTCTACTGCGAAGGCGTAACCTGATAGCCGAGGATAAGTTTCCTTACCGAACCGTCACTGGGCTCACCTACGACTCTGGCCAGTATGGTCGTGCACTTGAACAACTAGAGGCTCGGATGGAGACCCCGGTAGCCGAGGAGTCGGATACTCAAGGTGTCATACTCGGACGCGGTTTTGCTATGTATATCGAGCGCGCGGCACCGGGAGGATGGGAGAGCGCAGCGGCAACTCTCGATGAGGATGGGACGGTTATCCTGCGTTCAGGGTCGAGCGATCATGGACAAGGACATGCCACCAGCCTCGCCCAGATCGTGGTTAGCACCCTTGGAGTTCACTTTGATCGGGTCCGAGTCGATCAGGGCGACTCCGACTACGGAGATGGAGTCGGGACCTTTGGGTCACGCTCGATGGCTCTCGGAGGTGAGGCGGCCCGGCTCGCTTCCGAGGGGCTCGGCGAGAGGATCCGCGAGATCTGTTCGTCCCTGTTAGAGGCTGATGCTCACGATCTCTCGATCGAGGGCGATCGAGTCTTTGTTCGCGGCAGTGCGGACGTCGACATCTCCTTGACTGAGCTCACGCGACTAGCGCGAGAGCGAGGATTGCTGGCTGGCTCCGAGTGCCTCTCGGTGGCTACCCGCAGCAAGGTGGCTGGTCCAGTCTTTCCCTATGGGGCCTATGGCGCTGTGGTGAGCATCGACGTTGCGACTGGCGTCGTTCATGTTGTGAAGATAGTAGCGGTTGACGATGCAGGGACGCTGATCAACCCGCTCCTTACTGAGGGACAGGTGATGGGCTCCACCCTGCAGGGGGTCGCCTCTGCCCTCCTTGAGGCGGTCGTTCTCGATGAGGATGGTCAACCTCAGACCACCAGCCTGATGACATATCTCGTCCCAAGCGCGGCCGAGGCAGACTATGAACTAGACAGCAGCTTCCTCACGACGCCGACTCCGTTGACCCCTCTTGGTGCAAAGGGGGTGGGTGAGAGCGGGACGATTGGGGCTCTCGCCGCGATCGCGAATGCGGTTGCGGATGCGCTCTCGCTAGTGAATGTGACAGAACCGCTGGATCCACCTTATAGTCCCGATCGCATTTGGATTACGATAGAACGTAGTCGAGATAAGACTGCTGGTGAGGATGACTAACACACAACGTGCGAAGCGAGCGACGATCCGTGATGTTGCTCGGGTAGCGGGGGTACACCCGAGCACGGTTTCGCGTGCGCTAGGCAGTGATCGCCAGGCCAGGGCTTTGGTGAATGCGGAGACCAGGGCCAGAATTCTCAAGATCGCCGAGGATCTCAACTTTCGCCCCGACATAGCTGCCAGAACCTTGAAGACTGGACAGTCGCACACCGTCGGTGTGTTGTTGCCGGACTTGACGAACCCGCTGTTCCCCCCGATTGTGCGCGGGCTCGAAGATCGTTTTGCCGAGGATGGTTTTGTCGTTCTCCTTGGCAACACCGACGATGATGCGAGTCGTGGTGAGTTGGTCTTAGAGGGTCTGTTATCGCGTGGTGTCGATGCACTGGTGGTAGCTACGGCGCGCAGGAGCGGGTCTCAGTTTCTTGAACTCAGTCGACAGGGGTTGCCGATCGTGCTTATCAACCGCGTCTTTGACGATCAGCTCGTCCCCTCTGTGGCTACCGATGAGGTCGCTGGAATCCGGATGGCGGTGAGGCATGTGCACTCGCTTGGCCATCACAGGATCGCACACCTAGCTGGTCCACAGGATCTGTCTACAGGGCGAAATCGCTATCGGGGTTACCTAGCAGAGATGGACAGCCTTGGCCTGGATGTAGAGGAGTCGATGGTATGTATTGCCAACCTCTACTCACCCGAAGAGGGGAGGCGATGCGCTGTTGAGTTGTTGGATGCTACCGGAGCTCGCCCGACGGCGATTGTCGCCGCCAACGACATGCTGGCGATCGGCTGCTACCAGGCACTCCATGCGCTCGGTCTGCGCTGCCCCGAGGATGTGGCGATCGTTGGCTTCAATGATGCCCCCTTCTCTGATCTCCTCTCCCCTCCGCTGACCTCGATTAGATTCCCGCATTATCAGGTTGGTCAGCAAGCGGCCCAGCTTGTGCTGGAACGGATTGCTGACCCGACGGCGCCGATCAAGGTCATCTTCCTCCCACCGGAGCTCGTCGTTCGTGGTTCCACCTGCTCGCGGGTGCAGGGCTAGCCATCAAGGCTGCGGCGTCCGCCCGGTAGCTACGCGAGCTGGGCACGCATCCAGTCGGCTGTCAGATATCGATGCCGATATGAGAGATTGCTGCAGCCGTGATTGCCTTGCTCAAGCATGATGAGTTCGACCGGCCCGGAGACGCTGCGCCGGAGTTGGTAGGCTCCCTCTGTCGAGAAGAGACGATCTTGGGCGCCGAAGATGATCTGAAGCGGACAACGTATGGAGGAGGCCGCCTCCCTCAACGAGAAGGTCTCTGCGCATTCGCGAGCCTCTTTAATCGAAGCTGACTTCGTTCTCGCCATAAAAGCCCTCTTGGTGAGTTCGGGCAGGTGATCGAAGTCGTCACCGAGGTGGAAGGGACCAGAGAGTGCGGTGCAGGCGCGATAGCGTGGGTTGCCGCTAACCATCCTTGGTGCGTAGTAGCCACCGAGACTCACGCCCCAGACGCCGACCCGACTGGCATCGAGGTCGGAGCGCGTATCGATGAATGCCAGAATTGCTGCACCCACACCCTCCCAGTCGCCACGGGCACCAAGCTGATATTCGGCCTCTCCTTGCCCTGGTCCGTCGATAGACAGGGTCGCAAGTCCGCGGTCAAGGAAGAGTTGTTCTGTACTCCGAAACTCCTCTTTGGTGGAGTCGAGGCCCGGGATCAGTACCACCACCGCTGGAACCTGTGTGCTCGATCGAGGTCGGCGTAGGATACCAGCGAGGGAGGTGTTCTCGAAAGCGATTGCCACCCGCTCTCCTGCTGGTTGCAGATAAGGAAGCGCCTTGTCAAGGCACTCGACTGCCAGGCTATGCGCTGTGCGCATCTCATCTGGGTAGTCGACAAAGAGGAACTTGGCGAAGTGATAGTAGACAGCCGCCTGGGCCAGGTGGGCACCGGCCGACAGGTGTTCACCGCTTGCTAGTGCCTCCTCTCCCAGCAGACGGTGTTCGTTCCCAGCCTTGGACCAGGTCTTGCACCAGTCACTCCAGCGTTCGATCGAGGAGGTCAATCGGTTGAAATCGGCGATGTCAACTCCGTTGGTCACAAAACGTGGACCCCAATTTTCGATAGCACTGAGAACAAGGGCATCTGGCATAGGGCTAGTATTGCACTCGTTTGCGGAAGCTGTCAACTGATCTAATCGGTCGTGGAATCGCATTCGGGCGAGTTACGTCTTTGATTTCGCGCCCAGGTCCGTGCTCTCTAGTCAGCTGGAGTTCTGATCGTGGCTTTATAAATAGCTGATGAACTGGATATATGGGTAGCGTTGGTGGAGATGGTACAGCTAAGACCGGCTGTGTGTTACGCTTGACGGCCCGGTCAACAATAGAGTTGCTGAGATAAAAATAAGTTTCGTCAGCAGCCAATGTAGAGAAATTTTCTGAGTTTTCTTGCAATCGGTTGCATTTGGTGTTAACTTCATGTTACGTCAGGCGCGTAGCACTCGACGGATAGATGATCCATCAGATGAGGGTTAGGACGGTGGAGTAGTGGAACTAGATACATCGAGCGCAATCGGTTGGATAGGCGCGGGCCGAATGGGTAGTGAGATGATCGGACGTCTGCTCGACGCCGGTTATCAGGTGTCGGTCTATAACAGAACGCGATCAAAAGCGGATGCACTCGTGCAACGAGGAGCCAAGGTCGTCGAGTCGGTGGCTGATTTAATCGGATGCGATGCAGTCTTTGTTACCGTTAGCTCCTCTGAGGACTTCATCGAGGTGATGCTTGGAGACGAGGGTCTGCTATCGCGAACATCGGTGCCTGCTGTGATTGTGGACAGCTCAACCGTGGCGGTGGAGGCATCCGAGCGCGTACGCGAGGCGATCGCTGCGCGAGGATCGATGCTGCTCGCATCACCTGTGAGTGGCAACCCTCAGGTTGCAGCGGCGGGGAAGCTAACGATGGCAGTCTCAGGCCCACAGGAGGCCTATGAGGCGGTCGCTCCATTGCTCGACGCGATTGGAAATGGGAGCACCTACGTCGGTGAGGGCGACCTGGCGCGCTTGGTGAAGCTGTGCCACAACCTCTTCCTTGGAGTGGTGATGCAGTCAGTGTCGGAGATCACGGTGCTGGCTGAACGTGGCGGTGTCGATCGTGCGACCTTCCTTTCTTATCTCAACAAGAGCGTGATGGGGTCGATGTTCACCGGCTATAAGGCACCGGCGGTGGTGAACCTGGACTTTGAGCCCACCTTTACCTCGAAACTGCTTCGTAAGGACTTTGACCTTGGACTCGCTGCTGCACGTGCGCTAGAGGTGCCGATGCCGGTAGCAGGGCTGGTGTATCAGATCGTGCAGCAGCTGGTTGGAGAGGGTTACGGCGACGATGACTTTGCGACGTTGATCAAGCTGGTGGCACAGGGTGCGAACCTGGAGCTGGCGAGCGAGAACGCTCTTGTGGATGACGGATTGTCGTAGAAAGTTCTTCTAGTACTGAATTGGTGCTAGGGGTTGGAGATCTTGGCGGAGGGCCGCCGAGTAAAAGAGAGACAGGGGGCAAATATGCAATCGGTAGGAAGGATCATCGGTCAACAGGGGCGGCGGGGACGCAAGAGGATCCTTCGCGGAGGATTGACGCTGGCGGCAGCGAGCCTTGCTTTGGCAGCGTGCGGTAGCTCATCAACGAGCAGCACCTCGTCGAGCAGCTCGTCGTCCAAGGGACCAATCGTCGTCGGGACGTCGCTATCGCTTACGGGAGACTTTGCCTCCAACGGCATCGCCTTCCAACGGGGGTATAACGCATGGGTTAGCTATGTAAATTCGCATGGTGGTCTACTCGGCCATAAGGTCTCGTTGAAGATTTTGAACGACACCTCGAGTCCGAGCCAGGTGGCTACGAACTATCAGGATCTGATCACCACCGATCACGTGCCGTTGATCGTGGGACCATTCTCCTCATTGCTGACCGTGCCTGCGGCCAAGATCGCCAGCCGCTATGGCTATGCGATGGTTGAGGGGGCCGGTGGAGCTCCATCGGTGTTCTCCTATGGGTTGAAGAACGTCTTTGACGTCAGCTACCCGATCAAGATCGCAGTGGTGCCAACCGCCAAATGGATCGCCTCGCTTCCAAAGAGTGAGCGACCAACGACTGCTGCCTATGTGACCAGTAACAACATCTTCGCTCAACCACAGATCGCGCCGGCACAGGCGGTGCTGCAGAAGGCTGGAGTTCGGACCGTCTATAACCAGGTATTCCAGAGTGAGACCACCGACTTCACCCCGTTGGCAGATGCGATCGTGGCGAGCCACGCTCAGGTGGTGGTGCTCTCGAGCACCTCGGTCTCTAAGATCATCGATTTCGTCAAGGTCTTCACCGCTAATCACTTCTACCCGAAGGTGCTGATCGGCACCAATGGTGTCGGTGAGCCTACATTCGTCAATGCGGTCGGCAAGAGCGCGGCCAACGGGATTATTGAGCCCAACGGTTGGTATCCAGGGTACAAGAATGCGTTGAGCGCGGCCTTTATCAAGGAGTATCTGAAGCTCTACGGCGGATCGGCCGGCTCTATCACCGCCAGCAGCGCCGAGGCCTTTGGAACCGGTGAGGTGCTAGCGCAGGCCGTCCAGGCTACCCACAGCTTCAACCAAGCGAAGATCTTGAAGTATCTCCACTCCGGTGCAGTCTTCCAGACCGACCAGGGTCCGGTGAAGTTCAACTCCAAGGGTGAGAACGTCGACGGGATCGTTCAGACCTTCCAGTGGCAGAACGGTGGGACCAAGTTGGTTCAGATTCTTCCGAAGAGTTCGCAGTCGGTGGCTCCTCTGTTCCCCAGGCCAGCCGCTGGCTGAGAGAGAAGATGTGGCGGTGCTGTAATTGGCAATGCACCGCTCCACGGCACCGCCGCAACTTCAAACTCAACGCAACCAATACATTGAAGGAGAGAGAACGTTGAACTTATTGCTGATTGGTCTCATAGACGGAGTTCTGACGGGAGCTGTCTATGCCCTGATGGCTGCTGGCCTAACCCTGATATTTGGGGTGTTGGACATGATCAACATCGCTCAGGGGATCTTTGTGATCTTAGGCTCTTACCTGAGTCTGATCCTAGAACAGCACGCAGGTATAGGGCTCTTTCCGGGCCTTATCATCACGATTCCTGCGATGTTTGGACTCGGACTCTTTGTTGAGTGGGCCTTCATCCGCCGGATTGGCGCTGAGAATCGAGTGACGATGTCGATCCTCATCACCTATGCAGTGATGATCATCGTCGAGGGTGTACTGCTGCTTACCTATGGCAGCAACTATCAGAGCCTGTCTGCGTCCTACGTGACTACCTCATTTCAGATCGCTGGTCACTACATCCCAGAGATCTATGTCTACGGTTTCATTCTCTCGGTCGCCGCGGTGGTGGTGCTCTACGCGATCCTCTATCGGACCCGGCTTGGAACCAGCCTTCGAGCCTCGATGGATAACGCCATGGCAGCCAGCCTGGTTGGCGTGAACGTCAAGAAGGTCTCCACCCTAGCCTTTGGCATCGGCGTCGCCGTGACCGCGATCGGTGGAATGCTCTTTGGTGCGATCCAACCCTTCACTCCAAACACAGGCTATGACCTGATCTCGCGGCTGTTGTCGATCGTGGTACTCGGTGGTCTAGGTAGCGTTGGAGGCGCCCTAGGTGGTGCGATGGTGATGTTGATCATCGAGGATGTGGTCTCAACGGTCTGGTCCCCGACCTGGGCTCCACTGCTGTACTTCGCCGTGCTTATCGTGGTCCTTCTCGTGAAGCCAACCGGTATATTCGGACGTCAGGCGGTGCGTTCACAATGACCAGCCCTTTAACCCGGGTCAAGCGCCCAACTGGATCTGTGGGCCAAGTGGGCACTGAGGGTGGCTCGGCAGCTAAGGTGCCAGGGTTGCTGGCGCATCGCTCATGGTGGTGGGGAGTTGCGCTTGTAATCCTCATCTTCCTTCCCTTGGTGATCACCGGAGCTACCTTCACTACCATCGCTGTGTACTGCCTGATGTACATGGGAATCGCCACCGCCTGGAACTCATTCAGCGGCTTCTCCGGCTACGTGTCGCTAGGCCACGCTGTGTTCTTTGGCGTTGGTGCCTATACGATGGCGCTTCTATCGACCCACTGGAATATGAGTGGTGGGCTGTCTATGTTCGCGCTGTTGCCGCTCGCGGGTATCGTTGCAGCGATCATCGCCATTCCATATGGGTATATCGCCCTGCGAACACGCCGCCACACCTTCGTGGTGATCACTATCGCCTTCTTCTTCATAGCCCAGTTACTGGCGTTCAATCTCAGCTTTACTGGTGGATCTGCGGGCGTAGTCCTGCCGAACGGTCAGTTCAGCGCTAGCGACTACAACAACCCGTTCTACTACGCCTGTCTCATCGTCTTGGTGTTGACGGTAGCCGCCGTCATCGGGATCCGGCGTTCTCGTTTTGGCTTGCAGCTATTTGCGATTCGAGATGATGAGGATCGGGCACGAAGCCTTGGGGTGAAGGTGGGCCGAGTCAAGATCACCTCGTTCATGATCTCTGCGATCCCGGTGGCGATGATGGGTGCCATCTGGGCCTTCTTTATCGGCCAGATCTACCCGCAGTTCGCCTTCAATGCGGCATTGGACGTAACGATTGCGCTGATGGCGTTTCTTGGCGGATTCGGCACCATCGTGGGCCCGCTGTTGGGGGCTCTGGTGTTGGAGGCTCTGCAGCGCTATCTAAACCTTTACCTGGCGAATGCAGATCTCTATCTCGTGATCTACGGTCTGCTCTTCCTGGGGGTTATCTCCTTCCTTCCTGAGGGCATTCTCCCCTCGATCGGAAAGCGGTTGCGACTACGTCGTTTGAGGCGTGAAGAGGCAGAGGTGACGCCGGCGACTTCTGGGGAGGTGGCCCCGTGACCGATACTCTTCTTGAGGTCCGTGGTCTTCATCGATCCTTTGGTGGCGTCAAAGCATTAGCAGGATGCACACTCGATGTGATGGATGGGAAGATCAATGGTCTGATCGGCCCGAATGGCTCCGGCAAGACCACCATGTTCAACATCATTACCGGTTACGAGCGTTGCGACGATGGTGATGTCATCTATCGCGGCAACTCGATCCGTAATCGAACACCGGAGGCGGTTTTCGCGCTCGGTATCGGGCGCACATTCCAGCTCACACGGATCTTTGCGCGCCTAAGTGTTCTAGATAACATGCTGGTAGCTACCCAGCGCAGGGAGTCGTGGTTACGAAGCATGCTTCGTCCCACCGGTTCAGCGAGCGAGCGTGATCATGCGATGGAGCTTTTGGACTTCGTTGGCCTCAAGCGACTCGCTGGAGAGCTCGCAGGTTCGCTCTCCTACGGGCAGCGCAAGCTGCTCGAGCTCGCCTACGTCCTGGTGGCGGACCCATCGCTGATCCTGCTCGATGAGCCCGCTGGAGGTGTTAACCCGTCGCTGATCAACCAGCTGGCCGAAAGGATCACCGAGCTAAATCGGCAGGGTACCACATTTCTTGTTATCGAACACAACATGGAGTTCGTCATGGGTCTCTGTGACGCGGTCACCGTGATGAGCTACGGCAGTGTGATAGCGGCTGGTCCACCAGAGATCGTGCGTACCGATCCGAAGGTTCTCGATGCCTACCTTGGTGGCACAGAGGAGGATGATGACGACGATGATGAATCCTGATAGCTCGACAGAGGCGAGGCCGTTACTGGAGCTGCGAGGTGTCTTCGCGGGATACGGTGGCGGCGATATTTTGAAGGGTGTGAACTTCCGCGTCGCTGGTGGAGGTGTGACCTGCATAGTCGGCCCTAATGGAGCTGGCAAGTCGACGCTATTGAAGACGATCAGTGGCCTTGTCAAGCCGCGAGAGGGAGACATCGTCTTTGATGGACAGTCGATCCTAGGCAGCAGCCCTAGGCAGATTTTGCAGGCTGGTATCGTCCAGGTGCCACAGAACCACAGCCTTTTCAAGAAGATGACCGTTCGCGAGAACGTCGAGTTTGGCGCCTTTTTGCTGAAGGATCGTGACCTGATAAGGCGGCGCTTCGAGGAGATCGCTGAGCAGTTCCCGATCGTAGTTGAGCGTGGGAAGGAGAAGGCGGGGAGTCTCTCCGGAGGCCAGCAGCGCCTGGTGGAGTTCGCTCGTTGCCTGATGCTCGATCCGCGGATAGTCATCCTCGACGAGCCGTCTATGGGGCTTGACCCAGTAACACTAAAGCGGGTGTTCAAAACGGTTCGGCACATGAGTGCCAGCGGACGGACTGTACTGCTTGTAGAGCAGAATGCAAAGGCCGGCCTGCGCTTGGCTGATCACGGCATAGTGCTTGAGAACGGCATCGTACGACTGACCGGAAGCGGTCGTGAGGTGCTTGAGCATCCCGAGATAGGTGCTCTGTATTTGGGTGGCGCCGTAGTGAAGAGCGAGCAAGTATGAGGTGTGAGCTATCGTGAGGGCGCCGTGCGCCCAGAAGTTTGTGCGAGAGGGGATAGGGCGACGACAATGAATCCCTCTATTGGTCGACGAGTCGTCGACGTACATGCTCATTTTGCCCCATTGACCTCCTCGAGCTCTACCGGGCCTGACCCCTGGATCAGCCGCGATGGCTCAGCCACCGCCGTCTGGTACCACGGCTCACATGTCGACTCCCTCGTTCGTGAGGTTGTGGATCCGACGATCCTCATCGCAGGAGAGGAGGCGATCGGGATCCAGGAGGCCGTACTCTCGCCGTGGGTCGCACTGCTCCCTCAGACCGAGGATCCCAACCTAGCCGAGGCGGCATGTCAGCGTCTGAACGCCGCCATGGCAGAGACGGTGGCCAGGGAGCCTCGCTTGTCAGCCATGGCGGCGGTACCGATGATTGAACCAGCTCGTGCCATTCGTGTCCTCACGGAGGCGAGAGCTGGCGGGCTTACCGGGGTTGAGATCGTCCCGACGGTGGCCGGCGAGTTCGTTGGCGGTGAGCGCTTCGAGGAGTTTTGGGCCTCGGTTGCCGAGACTCGAACCCCTGTTTTCATCCACCCAAGCAGCAAGGGGATGGGGATAGACGCGCTCCAGGGTGGTTACCTCTGGAACTCGGTAGGGAACCCGGTCGAGACTGCGATCGTCGGCGCACAACTGGTGCTGTCCGGATTGGTCGAACGCTACCCCGACCTGCGGATCATCCTGGCTCATGCCGGTGGAGTGCTGCCCTCAGTTTTTGGTCGAATCGATCATTCGTTCAGCGTCCGTCCTGAGCCCAAGAGCCGTCTTAGTCACGAGCCGAGCTGGTCGTTTCGGCGTCTGTTCTACGACACTATCGCCCATGGGGAGCGTGAGTTGGCTGCGCTGTTGGCCGCGGTTGGTCCGTCACAGCTGCTGTTTGGGACCGATCATCCATTCGATATGGGTGACTATGACCAACTCACCGGCTTGGAGTCGCTGGGGCTAGATCCTGTGGCGCTTGAGGCGATCCTCGGAGGCACGGCTGCGCGCCTCTTTGGACTCGCAGCCGTGCAAGCGTGAGTGATGTGGGTGAGCTACCGAAGAAAGGAGACGAGATGTCAGAGTACAGATACGATGGATTAGTGCCCGCACCCGGAAGGATGGGGGTCGATTTCGAGGAACGGGTCGATTTCGACCGGCTTCGTTCCTATCGGCTCGCCAGGGCACGTGAGGCGCTTGCAAACTCTGAGCTAGGTGCGCTTCTCTGCTTCGACGTCAACAACATACGCTATATAACCTCCACCCAGATCGGTGAGTGGGTGCGCGATAAGGTCTGCCGATATACCCTCTTGACCCGAGATGGAGAGCCGGTACTCTGGGACTTCGGGTCGGCGGCCAAGCATCACCGGATCTATGCCCCCTGGCTAGAGCCGGAGAACTCGCGTGCTGGCATGCTCGGCCTCCGTGGTTCAGTCGCGCCCGATGCTGGTTTTATGGACCGGGCGGCGATGGAGATCAAGTCTCTACTCGAGGATGCTGGGGTGGCGAATGCCCCTATCGGTGTCGATATCGTTGAGGTGCCGATGATGCTCGCACTGATGCGAGCTGGCATCGATGTACGAGATGGGCAGCAGGTCATGCTCGATGCTCGCCAGATCAAGTCGAGAGATGAGATCATGTTGCTCTCGAGCTCGGCGGCAATTGTTGACGGCACCTACCAGCTTATTTCGGAGATCCTCAAGCCTGGTATCCGCGAGAATGAGGTGGTGGCGCAGGCGAACGAGTTCCTCTACGCCGCCGGATCCGACGACGTCGAGGCGATTAACGCAGTCTCTGGTGAGCGATGTTCGCCGCATCCGCATAACTTCTCTGATCGGATGATTCGGCCAGGAGACCAGGCGTTTTTCGATATCATCCAGTCATACAACGGCTATCGAACCTGTTACTATCGAACCTTTGGTGTCGGTAGGGCGACACAGTCACAACGTGATGCCTACACCAAGGCGAGGGAGTGGATCGATGCTGCGATCGCGTTGATCAAGCCAGGAGTTACCACCGACCAGATCGCACAGGTATGGCCCAAGGCTACCGAGTTTGGCTTCTCCGATGAGATGGAGGCCTTTGGTCTCCAGTTTGGACATGGTCTCGGTCTAGCGCTTCACGAGCGGCCGATTATCTCTCGGTTGAACTCGCTCGATCACCCCTTCACACTCGAGGCTGGGATGGTCTTCGCGTTGGAGACCTACTGCCCTGCGAGTGACGGATACTCAGCTGCGCGCATCGAGGAGGAGTTGGTGGTCACCGATGATGGGGCCAAGGTTCTCACCCTGTTCCCCGCTGACGAGTTATTCGTCGCCAACCAGTATTGAGATTAAGAGAATGAAGGGAGCACTATGGTGCAGACAGTAGAAGCTCAGATAGTAGAGACCGATCTCCGATTGCGTCTCTTTGAACGGATGGTCATACTTCGCCAGTTTGAAAAGCGGGTGTACGACCTGTTTTTGCAGGGATTGGTGAAGGGCACCAGCCACCTCTCGATCGGCCAGGAGGCGATCGCCGCCGGGTTCGGCGAGGCGATGCACCCCACCGACTGGACCTTTGCCACCTACCGAGGGCATGCGCATACGCTATCTCGTGGTGTCCCGATGGCACCGGTGATGGCTGAGCTGATGGGTCGCGAGGGTGGATTGATGGCTGGCAAGGGTGGCTCCATGCACCTAACTAGCGTCGAGCACGGGATGATGGGGTCGTACGCTATCGTCGGTGCCCACCTCCCGATCGCCGTAGGCGCCGCCTTTTCAGCGAAGTATCGCAAGAGCGGCCAGGTCGCCGTCTGCTTCTTTGGTGACGGGACGACCAACATCGGGGCCTTCCACGAGGCATTGAACTTCGCCAGCGTCTATCAGCTTCCAGTGGTGTTCGTCTGTGAGAATAACCTCTATATGGAGTACACGTCGATCCACGATGTGACCGCGGTTGAACACCCAGCAGCTGATCGCGCGGGAGCCTATGGACTCGAGCGGATCATCGTCGATGGTAACGACGCTACCGAGATGTATCGTATAGCTCAGGAACGGTTGCGATGGGCGCGAGAAGGACACGGCCCCTCTTTGATTGAGGCGATGACCTACCGCCACCAGGGGCACTCACGTGCTGATCCAGGAAAGTATCGACCAGATGCGGAGGTGGCGGAGTGGATGGAGCGCGATCCTATACCCGCCTACCGCAGCCGACTGGAGTCAGAGGGGATCTCTGCCGGTGCTTTGGACGCGATCGAGGAGCGGGTGGCCAGGGCGGTCGATCTCGCCACTGAGACAGCGAAGGCGTCGCCGGCACCGCCAGCGGATCTTGCGTTTAGAGATGTTTGGAGCGATGGAGGTTGGCAATGGCGGAGTTGAGCTATCGAGATGCGGTACATCGCGCACTCGCGCAGGAGATGGCGCGTGACGAGCGCGTAGTCTTTCTAGGTGAAGACGTAGCGAGGGCAGGTGGTGTCTTCAAGGCCACCTCCGGTCTGCTAGAGCAGTTTGGTCCAGATCGGGTCATCGATACTCCCATCTCAGAACAGGCCATTTTGGGTACGCTGATGGGGGCGGCGATGACCGGTCTTCGTCCCGTCGCTGAGATCATGTACTCCGACTTCTTCGGAGTCTGTTGGGACATCGTCGCCAATCAGATGGCCAAGACCCGCTACATGACCAATGGTCAGGTCACGATGCCGGTGGTGATCAGATCCGGCAACGGAGGTGGCCTCCGGTTTGGTGCCCAGCACTCGCAGTCGATTGAGAACTGGGCGATGGCGGTACCTGGTCTAAAGGTTGCCCTCCCCTCGACGCCACACGACCTCGTCGGCCTCTTTGCGGCTGCAGTTCGTGATGACGACCCGGTGATCTTCCTGGAGTCAAAGTCGCTCTATGCCACCAAGGGCGAGGTGGCCGATGGTGAGATAGTTGAGCCGCTGGGTCGGGCGAGGATCGTCCGTGAGGGAGCTGACGCCACGATTGTTACCATCGGAGCGATGGTACATCGTGCCACCGAGGCGGCGAACCGTCTCGCACGTGAGTTCGGCATCGACTGTACTGTGATCGACTTGAGAACCTTGGTGCCGCTCGACATCAGTAGTGTGCTCGCCTCGGTGACGGCGACCTCGCGACTGTTTACGGTGGAGGAGAATCCTCAGCTCTGTGGCTGGGGGGCAGAGGTGGTCTCGATCGTGACCGACGAGGGGTTCTATACCCTCGATGGACCCCCGGTTCGTATCACTACTCCACACATCCCGTTGCCGGCCGCCGCCGAGCTTGAAGATCAGGTGATTCCGTCGGTAGATCGAATCGTTGAGGTCATTATGAAGAGGATGGACTAACTCATGCATGTGTCAGAACTACCTAAGGGCGTACCTACGCAGATGCTGATCGGTGGATCATGGGTCGATGCGCGTGATGGTGCAACGACCGAGGTTATCGACCCCGCGACCACCGAGACGCTTGCGAGCGTTCCGCTCGCCACCGAGGCGGACGCGATGGAGGCGGTCACCGTCGCCTACGAGGTGCAACCGAGCTGGGAGAGGCGAGCGCCTCGTGAGCGAGCGGAGATTCTTCGCAAGAGTTACGAACTCATGGTCGAACGCTCCGAGGACATCGCTCGCGTGATCGTGCTGGAGAACGGGAAGGCGCTACCTGATGCACGTGGAGAGGTCGCCTATGCGGCCGAGTTCTTTCGTTGGTATGCTGAGGAGGCGGTTCGCCAGTCGGGGCTGATCCAGCGTGCACCCAGTGGCTCCAACCAGATTCTCGTCCTTCGTCAGGCTATCGGCGTGGCAGTCTTGGTCACTCCGTGGAACTTTCCTGCCGCCATGGCCACTAGAAAGATCGCTCCTGCGCTAGCGGCTGGCTGTTCGGTAATTCTGAAACCAGCCACCGACACGCCGTTGACCGCGCTGTTGATCGCCAAGATCCTGATGGATGCGGGTGTCCCGGCTGGAGTGGTTAACGTGCTTCCTGCCCGTGGGTCCTCAAACGTCGTCTCTAAGATGTTGCACGACCCGAGGGTGCGAAAGCTGTCTTTCACTGGGTCGACGGAGGTCGGTAGAACGCTGCTCCACGAGGCCGCTGATACGATCATCAACTCCTCTATGGAGTTAGGCGGGAACGCCCCCTTCCTGGTCTTCGCAGATGCTGATCTCGATGCAGCCGTTGCTGGTGCCATGATCGCCAAGATGCGAAACGGTGGAGAGGCGTGCACCGCGGCTAACCGGTTCTACGTTCAAGCCTCAGTGGCGAGTGCCTTCAGCGCCAAGCTGGCTCAGGCGATGGAGTCACTGAAGATGGGGCCTGGTCTAGCGGAGGGCACCGAGCTAGGTCCACTCATCAATCAAGAGGCACAGGACAAGGTCGAGGCGCTTGTGAGTGATGCGTTGGATCGGGGTGCTCGGCTGTTAAGTCGTGGTGAACGCTGGCAAGGGAAGGGCTACTTTGTCCAACCTGCGGTACTCGAAGATGTAGATCCGAGCTCGCAGCTGCTTGGAGAGGAGATTTTCGGACCGGTAGCACCGGTGACGAGCTTTGAGACAGAGGATGAGGCGATCTCGTTGGCGAACGCCACCGACTTTGGGCTTGTCTCCTATCTGTACACCGGTGATCTCGCGAGAGGTCTCCGGGTGGCAGAGGCTCTCGAGGCTGGAATGATCGGACTGAATCGTGGTTTGGTCTCGGACCCAGCTGCACCTTTTGGTGGAGTGAAGCAGAGCGGGCTTGGCCGTGAAGGTGGACAAGAAGGGGTGCTTGAGTACACCGAGGCGAAGTACATAGCTACCTCTTGGTCTTAGTAGACCGTTTTGTCATGACAGCTCTGGCCATCGTAGCCTCGATCTCGCGGCTACGATGGTGACATGGCTTCGACCTTCTGGATCTGGCGACCTAAGTGCCGCTGCTGAGTACCGTCGATCAACTCGACTTTGCCCCTAGTCGTGCCTTGGTAGCGGGGGTGTCTGGGTCTGGGAAGTCGAGCTTGTGTCGTAGGCTGAGTCGAAAACTAGATCTGACCTACGTAGAGCTAGATAGTCTCTTTCACGGGCCGAACTGGAGCGTGTTGCCAACCTTTGAGCTTGAAGTAGATCGTTTTATCGCTCAGAATCGCTGGGTTACTGAGTGGCAGTACGATGTCGTGCGCGAACGCCTACTAGCCCGTGCCCAACTGCTGATCTGGCTCGACTATCCGTTGCACGTGGTTATGAGGCGAGTAGTGCTTCGTACGCTGATACGTGGGTTTGCCCATCAGCCGCTCTGGAACGGCAATGTCGAGCCACCGTTTTGGACTATTTTCAACAAGCCTGAACATATCGTGCGCTGGGCCTGGCGCACACGGTCGAGCTATCCGCCACGGATCCGTGAGATCTTGTTAGAGCGCCCGCAGCTACCCATCCTGCGACTCACCCGCCCAAGTCAGGCTGATGAGGTGGTGGCAGCACTTGATTACCGCCTGCGCTCGTCGACTACGAGCTAGAACCTTTGGGGCGTGTGATCGTTGGCAGGCTGAGATGGATTTGGGCCAGCTGTCGATGGAATACCAACTAGCGAGGCTAGAGGCCCCCCTCGTAGGGGAGACCGAGATCAGGGGCGCTGACTAGGGCTACGAACGGAATCGGCGCAACGACTGAGGCGGCACTTCCGCCGCGATCTACCACCGCAAGCGCCTGCACGACCGTCGCTCCGGTCGCCTCGACCGCCTCTATGGCGGCCTGTAACGAGGTTCCGCGTGAAGGGGTATCTTCAACGACACAGACGCGGTCTCGGCTGCTCAAGTTCCCAGCGATGCGACCACCCTGTCCATACTCTTTGATCTCCTTGCGAACCGAGAAGGCACTCAGTCTCCGCCCCTCGGACTGCGCGATCGCTGCGGCTGCAAATGCGATTGGGTCTGCCCCCATGGTAAGTCCACCGATGGCGGTCACCTCTTCTAAGACTACGGCCAGCGCGAGCTGGGCGGTGTGAAAGAGGATAGGAGGTCGGCAGATGGCTCGTTTGGTGTCGATGAACCAGGTTGATTTGGCGCCAGATTTCAAGACAAAGTCGCCGTAGGTGATCGCATGTTCCTTGATGCTTGCAATCAGCTCAGCTCGGGCTGCAGCTGCGTTCGCGGTCGTTAGCTCCATCGTGCTCGTTCGTCTCCTTCTAAAACGTGACCGATCTCTACGGCTCCAGGATAGGAGCCAAGCACCGTAGTCACGTGGGTTGGCGCCACTACCAACGCCATGCCAACACCGAGGTTGAAGGTGCGCCGCATCTCGTCGAGTGAGATAGCGCCGTCCTCCATCAGTTGAGTGAAGATCGAAGGCCATCTCCATGCGTTCGGGTCAATGACAGCGCTTAGCCCTTCTGGGATGACCCGAGCGAGGTTGTTGACTAGGCCACCACCGGTGGTGTGGCTTGCGGCGTGCAGGAGTGACCGATCGACGAACTCGAGCATTATGGGTGCGTAGAGCACGGAGGGTTCGATTAGCGCCTCATAGAGGGTGTGCTCGCGGGTGGAGGCTCGCCCATCTTTAACCCCGGATAGTAGGTCCGCATAGACCGCACGCACCAATGAGAAGCCGTTTGAGCGCAGGTTTGGCGACGGGAGCCCGATGATTCGGTCGCCGGCCGCTACTCGTTCGGGCCCAATCGCAGTGGCTGGATCCACCAGTCCAACCGCAAAGCCAGCAAGATCTACCTGATCGGGGGCCATCGATCCTGGATGCTCGGCGATCTCGCCTCCGATAAGTGCCGTATTAGCTGACTTTAGAGCCGTCGCCATCGAGGCCACCAAGGTGGCGATCAGCGATGGTTCGTTCTTGCCAACCGCGATGTAGTCGAGAAAAAAGAGTGGCCTAGCCCCTGTGCAGACGAGATCGTCAAGACACATCGCGACGAGATCCTGGCCGATTCCTTCCCAACGACCCGCGACCCGCGCCACCTCAGTTTTGGTGCCGACTCCGTCGGTCGTGGCGACGAGGACGGGCGCGCCTTCATCTCCAAGTCGGAACAGACCACCAAACCCCCCTAGGTCTGAGATCACCTGAGGGTTGTAGGTGCTCTTGACCAAGGCAGATATCGCCTTCACCGCCTCCTCGGCGTTGACAAGATCGACGCCTGCTTGCTGATAGTCCACGGATGTCCTTTCTAGAGCACCTGTTGACCGGCGAGATGGGTGCTGAGTTCGACCGGATAGTTGCCCGTTAAGCAGGCGTCGCAGAATCCCTCTGGGGTTCCGATCGCCTTCCGTAGATCGCCGAGCTGGAGGTAGGCGAGGCTGTCAGCACCGAGAATTTCATTGATCTCCTCGACGCTGTGATGGGCTGCGATTAGATCGGGCCGATTTGGGGTATCGATGCCATAGAAGCAGGGCCAACGATAGGGTGGGGAGGAGATGCGGAGATGGACCTCGGCCGCACCTGCTTGCTTGAGAAGACGAACTATTGATTTGGTAGTCGAACCTCTCACGATCGAGTCGTCGACCACCACTACTCGCTTGCCTCGTACGTTCTCCTCGAGTACGTTTAGCTTGCGACGTATCGCGTCTTGGCGGCTCTTTACTCCTGGATTGATGAAGGTCCGCCCGATGTAGCGATTCTTTACGAGGCCCTGGCCGTAAGGAATACCGGAGGCGAGTGCGTATCCTTCTGCGGCTGGGACTCCCGAATCGGGTACCCCCATAACCATATCGGCGGCCACAGGTAGTGTATGAGCAAGGTACTCACCCATCGCACGTCGGGTGCCATGCACCTCCTTGCCGAGCAGTTTGCTATCCGGTCTCGCAAAGTAGACGAACTCGAAGATGCAAAGATGTGAGGGTTGCGGTTCAGCCGAAGGGAAGCTATGAGCGCCTTCGGCATCGATAATGACGATCTCGCCAGGGTCGATCTCGCGGACAAATTCGGCGCCAATAACGTCTAGAGCTGGAGACTCAGAGGCGATCACCCAACCGTTAGGAGCAATCGTGCCCAGGCACAGAGGTCGAAAGCCGTCGGGATCGCGAGCACCAACGATCCGCTCTCCATCGAGCATGGCAAGCGAGTAGGCGCCACGGAGTTCGGAGAGAGCGTCTCGTATAGCCTTTGCGTAGGCTTCGGTGTTGCTTGGTCGTGTGCGAGCCACCGAGACCGAGACGAGCTGGGCGATCAACTCGGTATCAGAAGGTTGTCGAGCGATGGTGTCGAAGAGTCGATCGACAAGCTCGTGTGAGTTGGTCAGGTTTCCGTTGTGGGCTACAGCGATACCGTACTCGCCGCTGGCACGAAAGATAGGTTGGGCGTTGTGCCAACTACGGTCGCCAGCGGTGGCATAACGGGTATGCCCGATCGCCATGTCGCCTGGCAAGGAGGCGAGCGTTGAGTCATCGAACACTGCGCTTACAAGGCCGAGGTTCTTGATCACCGTAACTTCACCGTTTTCGGCGACCGCCATGCCAGCTGACTCTTGTCCGCGATGCTGTAGCGCATAGAGACCATCGAAGGTGAGATAGGAGACAGCCTCGTTCGGCAAGGAGATACCAAAGACCCCACACGCCTCCTCCGGATGGTCACGTTCTAGCTGATCGTGCTCCGGATGGTTGTTCTGAGGATCTTCGATCACGGTATGTAAAGCCTACCAGCTATTGAACCTAGAACGATGGCTCCCACAGTTTTCTTGTTGTGCCTCTTGATGTAGCGCCGGATATGGCGTCGGATTCGGATAGTGGGTGCCACTTGAAGGAGGTCTTTTTGGCGGCGCCCTGGCTGAGAGCTCGAGTCTCTAGCCCTTTATGGATTTGCCGACATATTCAGTCTAAGCGACGCTCGATTGTGATAAGGTGCTCTGCATGGTAGCGATTGTTGGCTGCGAATGATGGCACTAGCGGCGATTACCACCTCTTTGTCTGCGTGGATAGTCGGTCTTGTCCTCATAGGCCTCGGACTAGTCTATGTCCCGCTTCGCCGCATGCTATGGAAGCGTACTTCGGCATCGACTGTTTTGGCCTCATACCCTCGCGATTCTCGCCATGATTGGGTCCAAATGCTGCAGGAGCTAGGCATTTGGTGGCCGTGTGCACCGGTTCCGACTGCGTTTTTGAAGGCTGAGCTTGTTCGCTTGCGTATGAATCGCGTCCTCCTCTGGCTTGGGGTTGGTGCCACAGCGGTCTTGATGCTCGGGGTCGGGTTGATATTTCCTGTATGGGGAAGTCCAGGATCGCCAACGTTCTGGTTTATGTTGAGTGGTCTCATCGCCTACAACGTGTTGACGGGTAGGGGACGTGCGGCCTCCTATCAGCGCCACCTCGAGGTTCTGCTGGCTGATCGCCTTGGTGAGGTGCTTGAGCCTCCTTTCGACCCAAGCCGCGATCTCTGACGCAGGTACTCCTAGCCATGCGTAGGCGCTGAGTCGGTTCGGCCGCTGTCGATGACGTGGCGATGGACTATTGCGTTAGCGCTCGAGTATCGATCGCAGAAGTCTTAGAGTACAGCGACGCTATCAGTTGGCGTTGTGCGCGAGAGATCTTCGTTCAAGCGAATCGGTCGATGAGTAGAGAGCGGCCCACTCGGCTGACGGTCCCTGTCTGTCATATCGGTAGTTCGTGACGTCTGCAGGTTCTCTGGTCAGATCCAAATTTGGCGAACGGAGCAGAAAATAGGTGGCCTGGATGGAGCTGCTAGCGATGTCGATGACTGTCTTTGGGCACTAACGAAGACAGAGATTTGGCGTAACCATAACCGTCGTGGACACGCGACGTTCGCACTCGAGCCCCAGGATTGGGAACAGACACGATCAAGACGTTTAGCTCTGTTATTGCTAGATTTCGTCATGATTAGGCGGTCTCCAGTTCTCGCGCTTTGGTGGCATGCTGTGTCGGTGGAGGGCGCGAATGTCTCCGATGAGGGGGTGATGGCTAGACTCGGATCCATGACAGCCGGGTGCGATCTCCATCTTCATTCTGACGCCTCGGATGGATCGGTGGCCGCGGCACAGCTTGCGACAGATCTTGGTCATGTGCACATGGCGGTTTTGACAGATCACGATACGCTGGCTGGGAGTGAAGCCTTTGTCCAGGCGCTTGATTCTGAACTATCACCCCCTGACGGTGTCGAACTATCGCTACGTTGGAGCGGGGGGACCTTTCACCTTCTTGTCTACGGATACTCACTTGCCTCCACAGAGCTCGCCCTAAGAATTGACGAGTTGGCGATGGCGCGACGCAACCGCAACCTTGAACTCTTGGAGCGTGCTAATCAGGCTGGACTCGAGATCACCGAGGCGGAGGTGCTTGCAGCGGCAGGAACTACCGACTTTTTGGCTAAAAGTGTAGGGAGGCCCCACTTTGCCAAGGTGTTGGTAGATCGTGGATACGTCAGCAGCATCCAGGATGCATTTGACACCTATCTGGCCAAGGGCAGGCCACTGTATAGCCCAAAGACGTTGTTCGGGCTCGAGGAGATCGGCCCTCTCTGTGCTGATCTTGGACTCGTGGCCGTCATTGCACACCCTCTAAGTCTTGGAGTGCCGCTCACTTCGCTACCAGATACGCTCGCAAAATTTCAGCGCCAGGGTCTGGCCGGGGTCGAGTGTTACTACGCAGGTTACTCCCCTCAGCAGCGGGTTGAGCTAGCGCAATTGGCGAGTGGATTGAAGCTTCTTATCACCGGCGGCTCAGATTACCACGGGAGTTTCAAACCAGGACTGGCAGCGCTGAGTGGATTCGGCGACTTGTCGGTCGCGGCAGATATCGGCGACCGATTGATCGAGCGTCTTCACGACCGCTGAGTTTTCCTGGACCTGCAGTGGGAGTGATGCAGTGTCTTATATACTGGTCTACCTGCAAGCGATTGCGTAGGGACCCGTGGTGCAGCCTGGAGTGCACGCCGGCCTGTCAAGCCGGAGGTCGCGGGTTCAAATCCCGTCGGGTCCGCCACAATCGTGCGTTGCGGTCGGATAGCTCAGCAGGTAGAGCGCACGCCTGAAAAGCGTGAGGTCACCGGATCGACACCGGTTCCGACCACCAGTATCTGGCTCACATGTAGCTAGTCTCACCCAACACTCGCTTTTGGCTGTGTTGTTCCCTGGCCATATGTAGCTACTACTCCAGGAACTCGATGCAAGAATCCGTCATGCGGGTTCGCTTATGCTCAATATGAGCCTTTATATCACTGACTGCTTCGAATCTGGTGAGTTTTCAATCGAAGCTCCTAGGCTGTGGCGATGGATCAACGTGACAAAGGTAACTCCAGACGCCAACAGCTCACCGAACAGGCGACCGAATACCTGAAGACCAACGGCCTTGCTTCACTCACATATCGAAAGTTGGCCGATGAACTCGGCGTAGCTCCAAATACGCTCGAGCATCACTTTGGCGCCAAGGACCAGCTGCTGGAACAGCTGCTGGCACGGCTTGCAGATGAACAGCGTGGCGGACTTCAGAGGATGCTGAGCCAGACAGATGTTGGTCCCGAACTCTTCACTCGCCATTTCAATGCTGCCATGGTCGATATTCTCAATCCAGACAACGAGGACGCCAACAAGCTCTTCTTTGAACTAGTTGGCGCGAGTGTGCGCAATAGGGAGCTATATGACGAGTTTCTCAAACATGCCATGGATGATTGGATCGACTTCCTCTGCACAATTTTGGTGGATCGCGCTGGCATCCCTGAGGAACGAAGCAAGGTTGTCGCTCATCTGATCATGGCTATGGTCAGAGGGGTCATGCTGAGCCGTACGATGGTCGAGCCGAAGGACTATCACCTGATCGACGAGGCGGCGGACCTGTTGGGGCCGCTGATCGAGTCGGTTCTACGAGATGAGGCAGGGCCGCCAACTCAATCAGGGAAGTCGTAGCTCCCAAGTACACCGGCTTGTTCGTGTTACCCATCCAATATGCAGACTCCCTGTACCTAAGGTGTCAATAACCATACGACTAGTGCCACCGCTTAGCTCCAGAGTAAATATGTGTCGCCTTTCCTAACTCAAATGCATTGTATAAAGGTGGAAGTACCCAGGCGCACCGATGGTGATATAGTTATGAATCTCTGTCTCTTGGTTTGATAAGGATTCAGAGCCGACCTAGTCGACAAAATCCCAACCTTAGGATTCATGGATGATACTTCCGTCAAAGTTGTCATACTGCCATCATCTGGCGTTCCTAAGCTCACTGCATTCGTCGAATTCGGAGGTATAACGTGATCAAGCGATCTATGGTAATTGGGCTCTTGTCGGCCGGTGTAGTGGCGGTTCCTGGCATGGCTCTCGCAAGTGCTCAGGTGAACTCGACACCGATCATCCCTGTATCAACTCAGGCCACTGTATCTACGACGGCCGCGCAGGCGGACCAGGCAGCATTAGCTGCAGTTGGGGGCGGTACGGTAACCAGTACGTCTACTGACACCTACCAGGGTGCCTCAGTCTATGACATTCACGTGCTCTTCAACTCAGTTGTCTACGACGTCAAAGTCCTGCAGTCAAATGACAGTGTTGTCCTGAAGAAGGTGTCAAGCGAGAGCTCAACTCAGGCCACTGTATCTACGACGGCCGCGCAGGCGGACCAGGCAGCATTAGCTGCAGTTGGGGGCGGTACGGT
Source organism: Ferrimicrobium acidiphilum DSM 19497 (assembly GCF_000949255.1). Lineage (NCBI taxonomy): Bacteria > Bacillati > Actinomycetota > Acidimicrobiia > Acidimicrobiales > Acidimicrobiaceae > Ferrimicrobium > Ferrimicrobium acidiphilum. The sequence continues at coordinate 106,490 of NZ_JXUW01000006.1, forward strand.
AACCAGTACGTCTACTGACACCTACCAGGGTGCCTCAGTCTATGACATTCACGTGCTCTTCAACTCAGTTGTCTACGACGTCAAAGTCCTGCAGTCAAATGACAGTGTTGTCCTGAAGAAGGTGTCAAGCGAGAGCTCAACTCAGGCCACTGTATCTACGACGGCCGCGCAGGCGGACCAGGCAGCATTAGCTGCAGTTGGGGGCGGTACGGTAACCAGTACGTCTACTGACACCTACCAGGGTGCCTCAGTCTATGACATTCACGTGCTCTTCAACTCAGTTGTCTACGACGTCAAAGTCCTGCAGTCAAATGACAGTGTTGTCCTGAAGAAGGTGTCAAGCGAGAGCTCAACTCCTGCTGCCACTACCCAGAGTGCCGCGCAGGCGGACCAGGCAGCATTAGCTGCAGTTGGGGGCGGTACGGTAACCAGTACGTCTACTGACACCTACCAGGGTGCCTCAGTCTATGACATTCACGTGCTCTTCAACTCAGTTGTCTACGACGTCAAAGTCCTGCAGTCAAATGACAGTGTTGTCCTGAAGAAGGTGTCAAGCGAGAGCTCAACTCCTGCTGCCACTACCCAGAGTGCCCCAGCTGAAAGCCAACCTCCAGAAGGTAGTTCCAGTTCTTCGCAGACTACATCTGGTTCCACTACCCAGAGTGCCCCAGCTGAAAGCCAACCTCCAGAAGGTAGTTCCAGTTCTTCGCAGACTACATCTGGTTCCACTACCCAGAGTGCCCCAGCTGAAAGCCAACCTCCAGAAGGTAGTTCCAGTTCTTCGCAGACTACATCTGGTTCCAGCAACCCTGTGGTCTCAACAAGTGGCATCACTTACGGAGTGAAACTGACTGCGGTGCCAAGCATATTTCAATCTTTTGTGGCACAGGCGTTGACTCAGAATCATGGGACTCTGAAGTGGGTAAAATTTACTGCGAAAACTGGAGGAGAGACTCAAGCAAACATCAAGATTAGTTTGAGCCAAGGAGGAACAGTTAAGGTCATCGACTTAATTTCTACCACGGGCCAACTTATAAGTCAGACCGTGAATAGCTAGCATCGTTGCACCCGACCAACTGGTCAATAGTTTTGTAGCTTTTCCCGCTTTTCATCGTAAAGACTTTCATGACAGTAGAGATTGTACGTCTTGGTAGCACAACGGAGTGATACACTTAGACGCGGACGTTCATTCTGTCACCGCAGAGACTGTAGGAGTTTGGTTCAGCGAATGGCATCTCGACGTGAGATTCCGGCAATGGTGTCAAGGTGGGGATCCCTGACGAGCTAGATGAATTAGCGACACGAGGTGTAAAGTGCGAGTTCTAATCGTGGAAGATCACCCTGAAACGGGGAGATGGCTGCTGCAAGAGCTCTCAAGAACTAGCTGGAAGTGCGACCTCGCTGCCACGGTGCAGTCTGCCAGATCACTAGCTCGGCAAGAGTCGTATGACGTGGTGCTCCTTGATGTCATGCTCCCAGATGGTAGCGGTGTTGAGTTCTGTCAGGAGCTACGCATCCTAGGGAACTTTGCCATCATTATGGTGACTGCACGGGACGACGTTACCGATCGAATTGATGCGCTGGATAGAGGCGCGGACGACTACGTTATTAAGCCTTTTGCTATCGGAGAACTGATTGCGCGGATCCGGGCTGTATCTAGACGGATGAATGGCGACAGAGGCCCTGTACTTGAGTGTTTTGACCTACGTCTTTGGGTGGAGGAGAGAAGCGTTGAGCAGGGTGGTCATTTACTTGAATTAAGCCGTCGTGAATTCGATCTTCTCGCTGTATTTATGAGAAATTCGAAAAAGGTGTTAACTCGCGATCAGTTGCTGGAGTTGGCATGGGGGTATGTATTTTATGCGGAATCCAATGTCGTGGATGTGACTGTTAAACGTCTCCGCGAACGTTTGGATCCGAACGGTAAAGTCATAATAGATACGGTGAGGGGAGTCGGATACGTCTTAAGGCCAGCCCGTGAGTAAGAGAGCTCTCATTCATCGGTGGCGTATAGCATGGGTGCTTACCATCGGTATTGAGTTAGCTGTAATACTAGCTGCACTTGGTTCCGGTTACTTTGTCTACTCCTTAGTCCGCAGCACTCTAATCAAGCAGGGAATTAGCGGGGTTGAGGTTTCTGCAAGAGCTGCAGCCGCCAAACTAAGGTCTGAATATAGTTCTCATCCCACCAAGGCACCGGTCGAGGATTTGGCGTACCTTACAGTCTCTGGTGACCAGTATGTCCTCCTCACTACCAGTCGAGGACACTTAGTAGGTGCGAGTGGAACGAGGCCACCGGCGTCACCTCTTGGAGGGTGGGCTAGCGTGGGAACATCAGGATGGTTGCAGTTTGGTAGCATTCCGTACCTTTATGCATCTGCTCCGATTCTTGTCGGCAGCTCCAATTTGCGGCTCATTGTTGCCGAGAGTCAGAGCCATCTTGCTTCACTTCTCTCCACATTACGGATTGCGCTAGTGCTTGGTGGTCTGGTACTGATAATGAGTACGCTAGCTGCCATCTCGGTCATTGTGCGTCGGGTTGCGGATCCCTTGTTGGAACTTGAGGAGGTCGCGAGAACCGTGACGTTGAACGTGAATGAGGCTGCGTTTGCCAGTATTGATTCGCGGTTAGCTGAAGTCCATTCGCTTGAGGAATCGTTCAGCAACATGCTAGAGCGATTGGGACGCACCCAGACGCGGGAACGTGAGTTTATCAGCAATGCGGCGCACTCTCTCAGGACGCCAATCCATGTAATTCAGGGGAATATAGTTTCGCTTGGCCGCCTACTGAGTGAAGACCCGGATTTAGCACGCCATGATCTTAAGATCTTAACAAGAGAGGTGCAGGCGATGGCTACCCTTGTAGATCGGCTGCTACAGCTCTCTAGGTCGGAGTCGGGTGTGCTCGCTAAATTGGAGCGTTTTGATCTGCAACTTTACCTCGACCGGATAGCTGGAACTCTGCGAGACTCCTGCATGCATCACGCCCTTCTATTTAGTACGCATGACTTGGACGCTCGGCCGTTTGTCATCTCGGATCCGGTGCTATTGGAGGTGGTGTTGAGAGTGTTGATTGAGAACGCCGATGCCTATGCAGAGGAAGATTCTGCGGTAACTGTTTATGTAGCAACTGCTGAAAATCTCTCTGATATTCGTATCGGAGTCCGTAACTACTGTGATCCAATACCTGTCTCTGTGTTGGACGAGCTCTTCGAGCGGTTCTATCGAAATGAGCAAGCGGCGTCCAGTGAGCACTATGGTCTTGGGCTCGCAATCGCAGATAGCATCGTGAGACGTATCGGAGCCAAATGGTTTATTGAAAGTCGTCCCGAGGGCACGATCTTCGCTTTAGATATTCCCAGCGGATAGAGGATGTGTGCATGAGTCTAATTCGTGTAGCGTTCCGGAAGTTCTCCGGAAGTTATCAGAAGTCGGCTGAGAGGCATGCACAAATGTTGTGTACGAACCGACTTCAAAACCGTTATCGGAACCAGTTTGGGTGGCGGTTGATAACCGGTTAACCAATCGGGTGTGATTCGTACTTAGATGTCAGCAATCAAGTTAGCAGGAGTTCTGCCAGAGTCGTCGGGGAACGATGGATTGGGCCGGCACCCATTGCTTTGGGTGCCGGTATTAACTCAACTGATATTTATGGCCCAGCTCTAGGCGGTGTAGGTATCTTGGCGTAGTCAGTCAACGAAGACAACGCCAGAGATGACCTCTGCGATACGTTCGTGACCGGTGATGCGCCGCTAGGACCTCTCAGCCTCGAGGCCCAGTTGGTAGAGCATTCCCATGGCGGTCTCGCTGGAGAAGGCACCCTGTACTTTGATGGTTCTATGACGGACCATGGAGAAGGTCGACTCGGTTAACTGGTATTGGATTACTTGTCCGAAGGTGTACCCAGTGCTCGGCGCCGAAGTCATAGAAGGCCAAGAGGGCATCGGTATCCTTGGTCAGGCAGTGAACGGCCTTTGGGTACTTGGCTCCGTACTTGGTCTCAAACGTGGCGATAGCCCGCCCTAGTCATCAGGCCCTTTGGCATGATCCCTGGTCGGAGACTTCCAAATCTCATGTATATCCTCCTTAACCTTTGGACACAGAGATTTGGGCACGTAGTTGGAAGATATTGGCCGTCTTGTGGAACCAGCAGCGTTGGTGCTTGGTCCCGGGATAGATGGCCCTTGACAACCGCCTAGGCCCATAACACCACACCGGCGTTTCCATTGTGAGGTGCAAGGCGGAGCTACTTGGTCTGGGTAGATCGCTGCGGCTGATCGGGAAGTATCTTAAGACTCGGCATAAGTTCAATGGTATGACAGCGGCTCGCCCCGCCGAGCGAGCAGGAGTGTCCGATCGAACGGTCCTCGCGATCGAGCCAGGATCAGACAGCGGCAGCAGCGAGAAGCTAATGCGTGTGTTATAAGTCTTCGGTCAGATGCCAAAATGGTCGCGGCGACCCACCTTCCCGACACGGATATCGGACCGCTACGCACCCACGAACATCTCGCTCAACAAGTAAGGAGGTAACGGTGTTGCCTATGCCAGCTTCAATCGAAATGGCTGGGATGTTTGGAGCTCAAAAGGCCGTTGTCGGTCTATAGAGGGGCCTCCAAGCGTGCTATCATATCTGCTAGCATGTGTACATGAACCAAGATTGGAATCACTTTGCTGGCGATTTGCTACGGCACTCCAGAAATCAAGCTGGGTTGACACAACGCGATCTTGCGGTGCAAGCAGGCGTTAGTGCTTCCGAAGTTGCGCGGATTGAGTCCTATCGGGTCCAGCCCAGCATTCCGGTTCTGGGCAGGTTGCTCGACGCTATCGGCTTGGGCGTTGTGTTGAGCGGTGAGTACGTCGATAATAGATCTAACGCAAGGGAGACCGCTGACTCCATTGGGCAGGCGCTTGCAGCAAATGATGAGCATCGGGCTTTCCTGACTTGGCTAGTTCTATTGGATGACTTAAAAGCGGTGACCTCTGTTCGCCTCGTCGAGCTGATACAGGATCCTCCGAGAACCACCGGCGACTCTCGGTATGATGCGCTCATAGCTGGATTAGTGGAGTACGTCTGTATGGCCAGAGGGATAGTTCCCCCCACTTGGGTAGATGATTCGTGGAGAACTACTGAAGGCTGGTGCATATCAGGCATCTCAGATCTAGCAGAAATCGAGCGGAGGGAAAGCCCTCCACCTTTTTCGAAGCGAGGGGTCTATCTGGTTGAACAGAGTCTGAGCCGTGCCTAACGAACCTCTAACACGAACAGACCTGATTGTTGTCTTGCATGAATTGGCAGATGCTCTTGATGCAGCGGGGATTGAGGCCCAGCTTTACATCGTCGGCGGAGCTGCGATGGTGTTAGGTTACTCAGCGCGAGACGTAACACGTGATGTGGACGCACAGTATTACCCCAAAAATGCTATCAATAACGTTGCCGCCGCTATAGCTAGGAGACATCACTTGCCAAATGATTGGCTAAATGACAACGCTGCTATGTTTATTTCACCAGTCAAGGATGATGAAAAACGTCGATTATTTCTATCCAAAGGAAGTGTGACCATCCAGACTGCCTCAGCGGAGGCATTGCTCGCGATGAAGATTAGGGCGAGTCGACCGCGTATGGATAATTTCGACATCGCATTCCTGTGTGAACATTTAGAGATCACCTCCATCGTGCAAGCAGTCGATCTCTATGAAACATATTACCCAGAAGATCGGTTGCCAAAATATGCGCTTACCATTCTGCGGGCTATTCTAAAATTGGACAAATAAGCAGAGTATCTCCCCTTCCAAGATGAGACACACCCATGTTTATCAGGCTGACAACCCGGGAGACGATAGGTTATCCTCAGCTTCCATAAGTGCGTTCGCCTCTACGGACCTCGACGTTCGAGTCCGCGCAACTCTTTCAAAAATGAGGCATCTCTGACGCAACCGTCTCGCGTGCGAGCTGGCAAACTGCGTTTTCGTTAGCTCTGGCTCGATCGGCTCTGCTGTGACGTCAGCGCATTCAGCACTGTCAATCATGTCGTGTGTCACTCGTCCTCCTAGGGAAACGATTACGGGATCTGCTCCGCTATCGAAGTGTTGTTGTGGGACGGATCCTACCTGCGGAGTGTAGCCACCATTTTGTCGATAGTTCCCGAGGCGTCCGTGTTGACTGCACATCCCAACCAGTCTAGATAAACGCTGGTCAGAATGATGTCCGGACAAGATGGATGAAAAGCCCTTAGACGACCCTCGCGGGTGCATGTATATACGCATGCACAGGTCAAACCGATCGCCGCACCGTGACCATTACGCCCGGATGGCTGGGTTGTGCGCGAACAGCAGCTAGTGGTATAGTCGGCTCTATTGACATCCATGTGGATAAACTCGCCCTTTCATAAGGTAACTTCAAGTCAATCGGTCCACAAGCTAGCATCACCAGGGCCAGGGTAGCCTTGGCGGAGTGAAACCCATACGAGCGGGCAATGATTGAGCGAACTTTGGTGTTGAGTCCCTCGACCCTTCCATTGGATACCCCAAGTCTGATGGAGGCAAGTATCCCGTCTCGATGAGTTCGGATGGTCTTTGAGAGTCGGATGAAACTCGATAGTCGTGAGCGTGAGGCTCGCTTGCACCAGTGATCGAGCATCTCATTCACCTCGTCGATCTCGAGGTCGCCAGCGAAGATCGCCCGTAGGGATTCCTTCATCTCATAAGCCCGCCATAGGGCTCCCCCTCGTTGTTTGATGGCTAAGAGGGCTAGTCCTTGACGCTTGGTTAGGGTTCCTGGATTCTTCAACAGTGCCCACCTTGCCCCGGCGAACTTACGGGCAAAGGTAGGAGATGGGAGCTTTCTCATCTCCCGCCAAAGGTCTTTGCGTACCTCCTCTAGGGCCTCGGTTCCCAACTTAACCACATGAAATGGATCGAGACAGATCTCGGCGTTAGGTGCCTTCTCGCGGAAGGCCTTGGCAAAGGCTGGACCGAGATCCATGGTGGCTGCCTTGATCTTGGCAATCCGTTCTTCACCCAGGTCATCGAAGAATTCATCTAGACTCATTCGCACTTTTCCCCTCTGCCCCATAGACGATCTTGCCCGTCTCGTGATTGGTGACAAGCGTTAGGTAGTTGTGGTGTTTGCGATAACTGATCTCGTCAACTCCAAGAATGAAGAGGTTGTCAAGACGGTTGGGATCGAGCTCTTGGCGTGACGACTCGTTCACAGATCGTTCCTACCGTGCGCCAGGCGACTCTGAGCAGTTTTGTCACCGTGGTCTTATCCATCTTGGCACATGCCCAAGCTACCAAGTGCTCGAAGTCCCTCGTAAACCGAGACTCCCCAACTGGTCGGGCAAATGGTACTGCCTTAAGTGATTACCCCGTGAGTTGGACACCGGAGTCGTCTTAGTTGGCACGAGAGCCACGTCTGGTGAGTCCCGATGTCGAGGTGTCTCCAACGGGAGTCGAGCGTTCTCGTGTCATAACAGGACCGGGTCGTATAGGAGCATTTCGGGCATACCAACCGCGATCGGGTAAGCCTGAGCTTTACCAGCAGTTCGTGTGGACGAACTAAAACCTCGACGACGGTGACACTGCGAAGCCCCAGCATCTGCTTAACTAGAGAGGTAGCGCGCACGGTTCTGAGCTCCTTTTTGATGGCAAACCAACACCAAATTTAGAGCTCAGAAACCGTGCGCGTTTCTTATGCAGCTATTTCAGCCTCAAATACCCCCACTGAACTGGGGCTATGGATCAGATCCAGGCCAAATCTATCCACATGAATGTCAATAGAGCCGTATAGTCTCACTGCCTAGGCGCGCGGCTGTCAAGGTGATTCTGTCGATGAATACGATCTTTACGCGCTATTCGCGATTGGATCTAAAGCGGTCGTTGCTATTGCATCATGGCAACGAGCTGCCAACGGGATCAACGACCTCGAATGGCATAAGGCACAACATGAGCGTTCACGATTGTTAGCCTACGATTTTCCTCTCTCGACAGCCATGCCGATCTCGCTGACATACTTTATTCATCCAGAAGAGTACGCCTGGAATGTGGAGCACGCATGTAGGCATGCACAGATGTTGTCTACGAACCGATTTCAAAACTGTTGTAGAAGCTAGTTTGGGTGCGGTTGATAATCGGTTGATTCCTCGGGTGTATTCGGTATCCCAATGTCATCAATCCAGGCAGTGGAGGATGTCTTGATCCGAGGCCAGGGGACGATGGATCGGGCCGGAACTCATGTGGTTTTGTTGTCGGTGCTACCCCAAACTGATGGTTCTGGTCATCTCTAGGCGGTGTAGGTATCTTGGCGTACCCCGTCAACGAAGACAACACCAGTTATAACCTCTGTAATGCACTCATGACCGGTCTCCAGCCATAACTGCTTGAACCGATAGTTTCGCCTGGCTAGCCAAGGATAACTATTGCTAGTCCACTGAGATAACGCCATAAGGTGATGTTTTCAGCCAATGAGCTGCTCCGACTGTTGATTCATTTTACACTTCACCGGATCCATTACGAGCGTGCGCAAGCGCTGTTTTAGTGCCATAATGGCTACCGCCACTAATACCTTGCATGGCCATGTCCTGTAAGTCATGGCTTTGCTAGCGCATCGTGTGACGCAGAACAACCAAGCTAGCGCAACTCGTCGGGCCACCAATCGGGCAGAGCATCCGCAGGGATGAGTCGTCTCCCGTTGCCACCAGACCATCGGGGTGTCTCGTGCGGTTTGTGTAAAAGTGCACAGGTCCAAAACCACTCAACGCGAGCGGATAGTTGAGCTGCCATAGCCGGATCGGCAACCCATTCGCGGATAGTGTCTGTGCCATAGGTCCCAAACAGCCAGCGCCAGTCGTCCACCGTACCGTCCTCCAACACGGTCTGAATGATGAGTGACTGATACGTCGCGGTGTCTAGCCGATCCGCGTGGTAACGATAAAACAGGCGTTGAATATCGTTCGGCAATCTCATGAGTGGGGGCCTTTGGGGGACTTGGGTTGGTGTCGCGCAAGTGTGTCAATCCATTCCTGAACTAGTCTTTGCAGGTCCTGCTCGACAATGGTGAACGATTGTGGTTCTATCATCAGGCTTACTGCTTCGTCTTTATCCTTGTCGGCAAGATCGTGCGTGTATGTGAGTTGTTGTAGAAATAAGCGTGGTGAAAATGCATTCCCATAGGTGTGTTGCGCACGATCTATTATCTCATCAATGCTCATGAGTCCTGCTTTCATAATGGCATGTAAGTCGATGTAATCACGGGCTCGCGCATGCCTTCCTAGGGCGTAGGCTTTTTGCAAAGCAATGTCTTTGGGGTCTGCTACCGTGATGCCTCTCCAGGTACGAAAATCGAAGTCATGCGCGAATGGGTAAGCGAGCAAAGTAACTGAAACCCCGTCAAGTCTCCAATCGATTTGTTCCGGTGACTTATGTATCCATTCTACCCGTCTGAAGCGTTTCAATAAGTTGTCCAACTCCGGCGCTCCGGCAATACCTCTAGTGGGTGTAAGGTGAAGAAGTCAAAATCCTTTGAACGGCGATGACCTTTCTGTAAAGCTAACGCAGTCCCGTCAGATAGGTAGAACTTCTGCATAGGCAACCATGACGCTAGAGTGGAAGCGGTCTCTACTGCTCCGTCCATTAGTACAGATTCAATCATTGGACCACCCGCAAAACAGTGTACCATGTTGAATTCGCTGGACTTGAGCTGCTAGTGCTTGCCTATTCAATACGGTAGCAACCGGGTTCGTCGTCCACCTCCTGGAAGGCCTCTTGTTGTTGAACCACGACTGAGTCGTGGTTCACGATCGCTGCATCCGAAACTGCGTTTCCTTGAATCTCCCCGTCTGCAAGGGCGGGGAGATTCAAGAAGATCGCATGATTCTTACGTGCCCGCATCCTGACGGGGTGATCGAACATTATTACATCACACCGCAGCACTTAGCCAGCCTAGCTGAGGACGGAACCATTATCTTTGCAGGCCTCACAAAGGACATGTCCACGCATTGGTGCGTGAACTCTTCGGGGCAGGAGCCCCGTTTCGGGTATTAGTCGTTCTCGACGAGTACCTTCGTGATGAGTACAGCAATGTCGATGTTCCTCGCGTAAGCATTTGGCTTCGAGGGCGACTACTGCCCACTCGTGAGCGCCACGATGACGAAGTTAGGCTCGAGGGCGGTGCCCACATCATTGCAGGTGGTTTTACCGGAGAAGGCGGTTCCGAGACGAACCATTCGCCCGACTTCTATCGAGGAACCGTATTGGAAGTTGATGGAGTGAGTCTGTTCTCCGGCAATAGTTCTGTCTTGTCGATTTCGGGCGTTATGCTTGTCGACCAAGCTACCCTACCAGCCATCCAGAAGAGGTGAACGAGCTAGATGTATAGTTCAAGGCACTGCACGATCTGATCTGTTATTGCATCTAGGCGAACCGAGATAACGTCTGATATGGCATCTGCTTTACCGCGAGTACATGCCACTACGATGAGCCTGTACAGAAGGATCGATGTATGTTTCGTTTGCTTATGTTAATAATTGTCGTGGCGATAGTTGCCTTTCTTGTCATCTACTCTTGGCCGTCCGTATCTCAGTTCCTTATGTCCAAGCGCTAGTGGGTCTCAGTATCATGTTGCAGTTGGCATGCTCACTTACACGCAGGTAACAATCGCCTCACTGGTTGCGCGGGCGCTTGGCACTGATGAGAATGACCTGTGTGGTCACCTTGAACTCACTGTCGCGCGTGATGAGTGTGCTAATTCGTTCAGCTAGGGCTGGCAAGAGTTCGTACCCTTGTTCGTTGGTGGTGAGCGCTGCGGTTGTGGAGGCCGCATAGTTCACCAGCACTTCCGGATCGCTGATGTGGAGTGAGCTGGTGAGGAGATCGAACTCGACATCGTCAAAGCTCCGTCTGAGCATTGCCAGCAGATGATCAATCGGTAGTTCGAGGTTCATGAGCCTCGAATCGGAGTCGGCGAGATCGATGCCAGCGTCTTCAAGGAGTTCATCCCAGATCTGCCGAACTTCGATCAAGTGTTGTTCGGTGTTCGAGGTGGCTACCAGAGTCCCGGCGGGGCCAAGAACTCGCGCAAACTCTGTTATGGCGCCTTCAGGGTTCGGTACGTGATACAGCATGTGAGCTGCTAGAACTCGATCGAAGGATCCGTTAGAGACTGGGAGCCTCTCCGCATCAGCTTGCAGACGCGCCCATAGCCCTTGTAAGTTGGTGAGCATTCCGCCAGATAGGTCCATGGCAGCGACATTCGCGCCTTCGGTTGCCAGCGCGCGAGCATAGCGCCCATTTCCACATCCCACATCGAGTACAGTCAAGCCTGCAACAGAACCCATGGCGTTCAGAACTTCTTGTTCGAGGTTGATTTTCGGCTGTTGGTAGGAGTAGATCCCAATCCGAGTCTCAAGACGGTCGGCGTTGGCATAGGCCTGGTGCATCAGGTAAGTGTGGTCGACCCTACGATGGTGCGTGGTCATTGGCGTCCTCCAGGGCTCCAGCATCGTTGATCTTGCGAACTTGCTGGTGTGGATAATGATAGAATCCCTCGCCAGATTCGATGCCGAGTTTCCCTTGGTCGAGGAGGTTGGTCTTGAGGTAATTAGCGAACTCCTGTTGGGTGGAGTCGCCGGCTGTCGAGACAGCATAGGCGGTACGGATACCGATGACGTCAAAGACTTGGAACGGCCCTGTCGGCGCTCCGGTGGCCTTGCGCCATGTTAGATCGATCATCTCAGGGTCGGCGATTCCTTGCATGAACAGACTGCTCGCGGCCTGAAGCCAAGGGACGAGGAGGGAGTTCAAAAGATACCCGGGTTGCTCTTTCTTGAGCTCGATAGGCACCATGCCAATCTCTTGAGCGAAGGTGACGATCTTTCTATATAGATCGGGATCTGTCTCCGTTGTGGCCATGACCTCAGCCGTGTTGTGAACCCAGATATGGTTGGCGAAGTGGAGTGCGAGAAATTTGTCTGGTCGTCCGGTTGACTCAGCAAGATCACTCGGAAGGAGCGTTGATGTGTTGGTGACGATGGCGGCGGTGGATGATAACAGTGGCGCAAGTTTGTGATAGAAGTCTCGCTTGAGCTCAAGATTCTCTGGAACTGCCTCGATCACAAGGTCGGCATCTCTAGCTGCGGTCGCGAGATCACTAGTGAGTTCGATTCGCTCTAGCGCGTGCTCTGCACGCTTGCGATCAGCCGGGTCTGATCTTCGGGAGTATCGATCTCGTAGCTGCGCTAGCCTGTGGAGCCCGGCCTCAAGGGCATTGGCGTCAACATCATAACCGCTGACCTCAAACCCCGAATAGGCGACTTGGAAGGCTATTTGTGAGCCCAAGACACCGAGTCCAGCGACCATGACATGAGCGAAAGTTTGCATGCGCCAAGCGTACTACTTTTGCGGCTGTACTACTTTTACAACTTGGCACTCGAACTCAGCAAGCCAGCAGTTGAGCACGGGCCAGTCTGTGGTGCGCTAGATAGTTGCGTGATCTGGAAGCTGTTGTTGGCGAGCGTGCCTGGCTGATCAGGAAGAAGCTGGCAAAGGTAGCTCTGCACCTCGCTCGAGATTGACCCACTCGTAGCGGTGTTGACTCCTAGATTCGTAAACTCGATTGGAGAGCTGAGTGTTGGCACCTCAAGGATCGCCTGATTGGTCGTCGATGGTGCTTCGGCGATCCATTCAGCTGACGCAGCGGGCCCGTTATATGGCTGCTCGGTGCTGAAGGCGTTACCGGTGGTGTCATTGATAATTTGGATCTCCCAGACGTTCGTACTCTTGGTGCGAAAGATATTGACCGTGATCTGATCACCAGGGGCGATAGCGAGCGAACTGACGTTTGTCTGTACGTTCGGCAAGATCTCCCACCACGGGTAGATCTGCTCAGTAGCACCATTTGCTTGAGGCGTCAGCTCGACCCCTGCCTGAATCAAAGAGCTATTGGTTGCTCCGTCGATCCCGACCCACTCTGAGAGTGAGCAGCCAGGAGATCCCTGGGCGCCTTCGCAATATGCTGGTTGGTTTGCGGGTAGAGACGGAACGGTGAACGTGCCGGTGATCGCCTTGAAGCTTCCTGGCGAAACGTAGTAGCCGGCCCAGTTCGAGGAGGCCATAGAAGTTGGGTTGGTCGTCTGTCCCTGGAGTGGTTTGGTGATCGACAACGGAATGGATTGAGTTGTGGTTGTCTTCTCCGTATCGGTGGCGGTAATTGTAAGAGTGCTAAGCCCAGCGGTGGTGGGTGTGCCTTCGAGTGTGCCGTCTGGAGTGAGTGTCAGTCCTGGAGGAAGACCAGTGGCGGTCAGGGTTGTAGGTCCAGCACCGCTGGTAAAGTTGATCGATGCCTTGTAGCTTTGATCGACCACCGCACCTGGCAGTGCTGTGGTGGTGATCTGTGGTGTCGAAGAGGGGGCGACAGCAATTGCCACGATAGGGGCGGATATCGTCTTGTTGCCAAGACTGCCATAGAAACTCGCGTTCCCAAAGTCAAACACGCCACCATCAGCTGCAACCAGCCAATACCCGCCACCGTTTGGCACCGCCGCCATCCCCACGATCGGGGCATTAAGTGGGTGCGAACCTCCGAGCCCGGTGAGTCCGTAACTATAGGTAGAGCCAAACGACTGGGTACCAAATGCGTAGGTCGATCCATCGCTTCCTGCCAGGTAGTATCCAGCGTTTGGCTGCTGGCTGCTCGATGCCAGTTTGGCTGAACGAAGCATTGCAGGCGCGTTGGATCCTGCATGATCCAGTAGCGAGAGCGTGGCTATGAAAACAAGAGCAATGGCCACAAGGGTCCGACGCATCATCTAGTTTTTCCCTGTCTGACCTTGGCTACCTGAGCCACCTCTGTAAGCAGTAGGAATTCTAGCCTTCATTATCTCCTCAATCAGCGATTGCCGAAGCCAGTCTTTGCTCAGAGTTGCTGTCAGGGTGCCGACCTAATTCCAGTACAGCGCAGCTCTCGGCGTTAGCTAGACTCTTCGAGCACACTGGGGTTGTCTTGGACGGGTTGGTATCGGACTGACGAACAGAGGAGTGCTGTGCCCATACTGCGGGAGCTGATTGATTTAATCGAGGGTTCCGAACCACCTCCACCTTTGTCGACCCGGATTATCGCTATCGACGGTCTCGGCGGGGCCGGCAAGACGACGCTTGCCGGCTTGGTTTCTGGCGCCCTCTCCGACTGTGCTGTGATCCACACTGATGACTTCGCCTCTTGGGAGAACAACCTCGATTGGTGGCCACGTCTTCGTGAACAGGTGTTGGGGCCACTGATGGCGAATGAGGTTGCCCGTTATCAGCGTTATGACTGGTTGAGGCGAGAGCTAGCGGAATGGATTGAGGTGAAGCCTGCGGACTATGTGGTCCTTGAGGGGGTAGCGTCCTCGCGTGCTCAATTTCAGGAAGCGCTCGCGGTGAGCATCTGGGTTGAGACCCCTCGTGATGAACGATTGAGACGAGGACTAGCGCGAGATGGCGAGGCGATGCGTGACTACTGGTTTCAGTGGATGCGTGATGAGGATCGTTATTTCGAGGCCGAGCGTCCAGATCTTCGTGCAGACATGATTGTCGACGGTCTGCTCACCTGGTCGTGACGACCAGGAATGCTGCGCGTCTGGTTGACAACCAACGCGAAGATCAAGAGAGGGATCGGCTCAGCGTATAGTGCTTGCCCTCGAAGACGTAGCTGAGCGTAACGTGTTGAAACACTCTTGATTTGCCGTCAACAGTTAAAGGATCCGAGAGGGTGACCTTCGTGTGCGGATAAAAGTCCATGGAGGCGACCTTGCAGACCGGCGTACAGGGTGCGACGCCCAATCGGGCAGTCCCTGTCGCACTGTCGGCACCCCAATGAGTCCAGATGGCGTCGGACAGCAGGAGCGATGATGTAGAGCAGTCGAGAATTAAGAATGAAGGCTCGCTTAGCTTCTCCTTGGAACATGAGAGAACCCAGCCGTGGTTTGGGGGGAGCTTGTGGCTCGCGACGCTGGCAGAGCCACAAGCACTCAACAACAGCGTGGCTAGCACCACAAGGAGAGTTTTTCTCATCACCTGGTTAGCCTAACTTGGGTGACCAGGTTTGTCGAAGCCGGCTTCACAGGTTTAAGGGTCTTGCTTTGTCGAAGCGGTTCAGGTACTAACGGCACCTCGTGATTGCGCGAATTGTCACCAGTGGCCTGCCTCGGGGAGATGACGAGCGTTGCGTGGTTATCTCTTATCCGAATCCCATGATCTACACAGCGATTTACCGTACCGTTATCTCTTGTAGGACTTACGCAAAGAGAGGTTGGCTTTCCCAGAGGTTGGCTTCGGCCCATGATTTTTGAATCAACTAGTACATCGATGCCCTGTGTCAAGTGGTATTTGTGGTACGATATCGTGTTGAGTTTCATGGATTGATCAGTTAGCCTGAGCATGCACAATTTGCAGTTGACGGTGACCACCCCGGAGTGGAAAAGAGGAAATATGAAGATAGTTGTTTTCGGTGGCGATGGCTTTTGCGGTTGGCCCACCGCTTTGCACCTCTCCTCTCAAGGCCACGATGTAGTGGTTGTTGACAACTTCTCACGCCGAAAAATTGACATAGAGATGGAGACCGAGTCTCTCACTCCGATCTCTCCGCTCAGCGTCCGAATTGCAGCTTGGCATGAGGTCTCCGGTGCGACGATTCGCACCCAGTTCATGGATTTGGCTACCGAATTTGATCGCCTTCGCGCTTTTCTCGCCGAAGAGCGACCTGATGCAGTCGTACACTTTGCGGAGCAGCGCTCTGCACCCTACTCGATGCGAACGATCGATACCAAGCGTTATACCGTCGACAACAATATTCGCGCGACTCACAATCTCTTGGCCGCGATATCCGATACCGACTTGCCGGTACATCTTGTCCACCTTGGCACTATGGGTGTCTATGGATATGGCTGGTCAGATGATTCCTTGATACCAGAGGGCTACCTTGAGGTGATGCTCGAGACACCATCGGGGGTGGTCAAACGTGATATTTTGCACCCCACCAGCCCGGGCTCGGTCTATCACATGACCAAGACGCTTGATCAATTAATGTTTGCCTTCTATGCGAAGAACGATCGCATTCGTGTGACCGATCTCCATCAGGGTATCGTCTGGGGAACGCAAACTCCGCAGACGGCTATTGATGAGCGACTTATCAACCGCTTCGACTACGACGGTGATTACGGGACTGTGTTGAATCGTTTCCTGATGCAGGCCGCTATCGGTCATCCGTTGACGGTTCATGGTACCGGTGGTCAGACGCGGGCCTTTATCCACATAACCGACACCGTACGCTGCATCGAACTCGCTATTGGCAATCCTCCGGAGGCGGGCGAGCGTCCCCGGATCCTGAACCAAGTTACAGAGACCCATCGCGTCAGAGACCTTGCTGCTCTTGTATCTGAGCACACTGGTGTCGGAATCCAGCACCTTGATAATCCAAGGCTCGAGGCTGATGAGAATACTCTTAGAGTCGATAACCACACGTTCCTTGAACTCGGTCTCAACCCGACGACACTTTCTGATGGTTTGATGGCTGAGGTGCGAGAGGTTGCTGGCAAGTACGCCTTCCGCGTTGATGACTCCAAAATTCTCGCTCGTTCTCTCTGGCGTAAGGATATGAAGTCACGGTGATTTCACATATCGGGTCCGCCAATCCACCCGATTTGATGACTCTCGTCTCTGACGCAATCTGATA
This sequence comes from Ferrimicrobium acidiphilum DSM 19497, assembly GCF_000949255.1. Classification (NCBI taxonomy): domain Bacteria; kingdom Bacillati; phylum Actinomycetota; class Acidimicrobiia; order Acidimicrobiales; family Acidimicrobiaceae; genus Ferrimicrobium; species Ferrimicrobium acidiphilum. Next base: position 123,195 of record NZ_JXUW01000006.1, read on the forward strand.
GCTGAACGCCTTCGCTGATCACGCAACATCCTTTGCTGCGTCATGGCCGACCAGGTTTTGCGCCTGGTTCACAATCATCTCCGCCGTTGTGCGGATCCGCTCGCCCGATGCCAGGATAGCCTCTAGAGCCTGATTCGGTCCTCCAGCCCACTGCGTGATGTAACTGAAGCTGTAGCTAGCGCTTTCGATTCCAAACGCGTGACAGACGAGGTAGGCGACGGACTCTGCCTCGAATTCAGCGATCGCCCTTGTTGTACCTGGTTCACCATGGAGATATGCATGGCTTAGCTCGTGAGCTAGTGTTTTGGCCCGGTGGCGTGCCGATAGGCTGTTCGAGATGGTAATCGTACGGCCAAGATGTGAGCATAGGCCGTTGATGCCGTCGGGCAACTCTCCTTGGGAGACTATGAAGTTGTAGCCGCTAGCTACCTCAACAAGGGCATCAAAGAGACCGACAGGATCATCTCCTAAGAGCAGTTGAGGGGTGACAGGGAGCCGAGCTCCACTGGTCTGACTGATGTCAAAGACAGAGACGGTACGAAAACTCACACTCCCGTTTGCGTGTTCGACAGGGGCAACGATCTTGATCGCTCGCGAACCCTTTACGACCTGCCGATCGAGCGATTGCCAGGTTCGATAGCCTGCTACTTGGGTAGCACCCGGGCACTGTCGTGCGATCAAGATCCCGTTGCGAGCGCTGTAGCTGCGAAAGCGTGACTGGACCTTGAGATATTTTTCCCACTCACCTTCGGTGGCGAGTGCTCGAATTGCGTCTTCTAGTAAGGTTACGGTGATGGACATCTCTCTCCTTGGTGTCTCGTTGTAGAGGCCACATGGGCGAGGACGCGATCATCGTCGAGATCACACTTAGCCGCTGGCTCTGACAGCGTTCGGATCTCAAGGCGATGTGAACTGTCGTCCTTGACAGTCCTGGCCACTTCGGTGCAGAGGCGATGGAATGAGATCTAGCACAGAATCGTTAAGGTAAACGAACAGCTCAAAAGCAGAAGGTGTCAAAATTGTCAGCTCGTATTGCATTGATGGGATCAGGAGAGACGGCTCCTTCGATGGTGAAGGTCCACCGGGCTCTTCTCGATTCTCTTGGGGATAAGCCTCGCGCGGTCCTCATCGACACCACCTATGGTTTTCAGGAGAATGCTGATGAGTTGACCGAGAAGGCGCAAGACTTCTTTGCTGAAAGCCTTGTCACTAGCCTCGGTGTCGCTACGCTCAGGCGTGCCAAGGACGCCACCGCTTTGGAGGTGACACGCTTTCGTCGCGAACTGGAGGCGGCTAACTATATCTTTGCTGGGCCAGGCAGCCCTAGCTATGCGCTCGGCAATTTACATCAGGTGGGTGCTGGCAAGATCCTCCAGGATCAGCTGAGCCGAGACGCGACACTGTGTTTCGCGAGCGCGGCTGCGGTGACCACTGGGCGATGGTCGATCCCTGTCTACGAGATCTACAAGGTTGGGGCCGATCCCGAGTGGCAGGATGGCCTTGATCTCTTGAGCGTATTTGGGATTGAGGCTGCTGTGGTGCCTCACTTTGACAACCATGAGGGCGCTACTCACGATACCCGCTTCTGCTATATCGGCGATCGTCGTCTGAGGATGCTTGAGGCTCGGCTGCCGGACGGTGTACCGATCATCGGGATTGACGAACACACCTGCGTTACTATCGATGATGATGGCAACGTCGAGGTGTTGGGCAAGGGCGTGTTGACCATCCGACGCGATGGGGTGGCTAAAGAGTTTCCCTCCGGGTCGGTACTTACCGTCGAGTCGCTCGGGCTATCGAATCGTGCCCCTACGCGACAGAGTCCAGTGTCCGATGGGACTGATTCTCGACTTGAGCGTTTTCGCACTGCCCTTGTCGCTTTTGATGCCGAGCGAGCGATGCAAGAGCTTGCAGCAGCTGTCTCTGGTGATCAACGCGATGACGCTCTGACGATGATCGGAGAACTCGACGCTGTGCTTACAGATGGGTTTGTCGATCGTAGGGCGCTGTTGAACCCGCTGGTGGAGCTTATAATCGAGCTGCGCGCGAGTGCACGAAGCTCAAAGGACTTTGCAACCTCGGACAGGATTCGAGATGGGGTGGCTGCATGTGGGATCATCTTTGAGGATAGTGCCGACGGCACAACCTGGAGATTCGCATCCTCCGACTAGAGTAATTTGGTCCCGAGCCCCCATCGTCTAGCGGCCGAGGACACCGCCCTTTCACGGCGGCGACACGGGTTCAAATCCCGTTGGGGGTACTTAGTATTCGCGCAGGGTGGGACTGTATCCGCCCTCTGGTCGGTCGCGTATACCCGGAGGGGGTAATGCTGGGTATCAGCTGTTAGGACGTGCAGGAGACCGTTCTCTAATCCATGAGGAGTTGCAGCGACGCTGGGCGAGAAGTGGGTGCTGATGCCAAGGCGATCAGTTGGCGCTAAAGTTGATGACGGTGTGGTCTAACTATTTGTAGTGTCGTGTTGGCAGGCGAACGCATGGAAAAGATTGTCGAGGTTACTCGGGATTTCACGATGAACCCTGAGCCAAGATCATAGAGTGCATTCCGCATCGTCGAGAGGCGAGGAGCAGCTCAGGAGCCCATTGGTCACTCATATGATTCGACTACTTTGTCAACTACGATCTCCCTGTTCAGCTTGCGGCCACAGGAGGCAGCCAGTATGCAGCGTCTGAAGACGACTCTCTTCCAGATTTGCATGTGTTAAAACTGGCGACAAGTTGCTGCTCAAGCTTGGCCACGTGAGAATACCGCATACGGGGACGGAACAATCGTGTTGGGCGCGGAGCGCTGACATCATTTAGATCACGGCCATGATAGAAGATTTGCCGGCGCAGCAGTCGCCAATATGTTCCTGTGTCCGGGGATCAGTTGAGGCCTGCGGCGACCCCGACAGGTCCTGGATGACCGAACCTATGCAATTGCAATCCAATGGGAATCACCCTCACGGTGCTCAAACGCTATCCGTTGATAACTCAAAGAAAGCGACCATTCAGCTGTTAAGGCTCGCAAGGTCATCCGTTGATACCATCTTGGCTGCCTTTCGCCAAGCATCCATGAGGGGTAGCAACACCTCTTGAGCCTCTTCGAGCAGCGTTCGATCTTTGTTGAGGTTTGAGCGAACAAGACGATCTAGTGCAAATTCATATAGACGGTAGATGTCTGCTGCTGCGTCCCAGATGTCAAGCTGGAGGCTATCGCGAAGCAAGGCAACTATCGCCTGTGCATTCATCAAGCTGCAATGGATCTCATAGAGATCGTTCTGCTCATAGCCTCGTTGCGCTCGCGCAAGTGAGGCATCAAGTTGATCAATCACCATCACCAGGCGAACTGCCGGAGATGCGGTACCTACTGCATTCGCCTTGTAGCTGTCTCTACCCGAGGGCACTTAGCAATTCCTTTCCTGTTACCCACCCGTTGGAAGTTGAGCAATCGCACTAGCGAGGGAACTCCCTTGGTTCTTAAGTGAACCAAGCTGCACTTCCATATTGCTGAACTCCTGTTGGAGCATCTTCTGTTCTGATTGAATCATCGGCGTGTAGTTGTTGTACTGTTGTTGCAAACTCGAGATTTGCTGGTTGATACTCGAGATGGTGTTAGAAATAGATCCGGTGATCGGATCCGAGGCACCGTATCCTGTAGCACCCATGCCACCTGCTACGCCTTGTGTGTAGACAAAGTTCCCGAGGTTGGTGGCACTCGTAATCCCATTAGCTGTAACTTGGAGAGAGAGGCCGGCAAGGGTCGGGTTATTTATAGGAGCGCTAAGGAATTGTCCGCTACCTGTGGCGGTTACTCCATTGATCGTCCCAGCAACGTCTGTGCCGGTATAGGTCGTACCGCTTGCAGTGAGGCCCAACTGGCCAGTTGTGCCGCTGGTGGCGACACTAAAGCTCGACGCAGAACCGTAGTTGTCAGAGGATAGTACCAGTTGTGATCCTGATGAAGTAGTCTTCACCGATGCGTTCATCGCCATACCAGAGGACGCGAAGGCCGCATTCAGCCCTGTGGCGATATTGGCTAGAGATTCCCCTGCGCTTGCAGCGTAGGTAGCGGTAGAACTACCTGATGTGATTGAGAGGGTCTCAGCGCTCGTTATCGAGCCGCTTGAAATCACGCTACCAGTGTCAACAGCTTGAGTAGCGGAGTGCGATACTACGACTGCGTAACTGCCAGGTTGGGTTGCGTTGCCCGCGTAGCTTAATGTAACCGAGCCTGAGTATGCATTGGACGATGCCTGCAGTGTCCCGCCTTGGATAAACAACGATGCGACCTGCGATGGGTTGGCGTCGTAGGCTTGAGCGAAGGTGGTTGCATTGAAGTTGATGGAGCCATTCTTGTTCAGCGTGATGCCGTCGTTGGCCGCCGTTGTGCCATTCAGACCGACCGCACTAGCGACGGTACCGAGGATCTGTGATGTGAGCGCATTGAGGTTAGGGTCGCCCATAAGCGGGCCACCTTGCTTTGTAGTTGCGTTGTAACCGGCGTACTTGTTGATATCCGCTAGTGCGGTGTTAGCGGCGGTGATGAGCTTCTGTACATTAGCAGCCATCTTGGTCCCGTCAGGAGTCACTGAAAGTGTTACTGGCGACGACCCTGGTGCTTGGGCAGAGACAAGATTAATACTGACGCCTGGCAGAACTCCGGTGACGGTGTTGGTCTGTGAAGAGAGCTCATAGCCGCTACTGCCACCGACGCTGATGACGGCATTTTGCCCCGCCGTTACTGTGTTAAAGCTTCCGAGAGCCGATGAAAATGGCGCAGACTCAACTGTTATGTTTCCATTGGTCCCGGTGGTGTTTGACGCCAGCTGAAGGATGTAGGCATTCGTACCAACCTGCACTGCCGAGGCGGTAACGCCCGAGTTTGATGAGTTGATGCTGCTCACTACCGAACTCAAGCTCCCACTGCCAGCGGATACCTCAGATGCGCTGAAGCTACCCTTTGAGAGTCCAAACGAGCCAATCCCCATGGTTACCGTTCCGCCAGTGCCGTCGGTGAGCGTCGTGGTCGAGCCTGATTGAATGTTGTTGATCGCAGTAGCCGTACCATCGAGCGTGATCGAACCAGCAGTTCCGACAGAGGTGGTTGATTGCGTGCTTAGCCCGAGAGAGGAGAGCGCTGTGCCTCCGGTGAGTTGCAAAGAGGCGGAGCTACCGAGCAACGATGTTCCAAGTTGGAGTTGCCCCCGAGAGTTCACTTGAGCATTGAGTAGTGGAGTGCCCGAAGCACTTGTTGCGGTGCTGATCGCTTGTGCGAGCTGAGATGGCGTGTAGGTGCCACTCGCGATTGTGAAGGTCGTGGCAGTTCCATTTACAGTTGCATTGATGGTGTCATTGGAGGACCCGATAGTCACGGAGCTCGCTAAAGCGCTCGTACCGGTCGCGGTGCCACCGGTGAGTGCTTGGGTAACGTTGAATGAGTGAGATCCAACAGCGAGAGAACTGCCAGCCAAGGAACTGACTCCGAACCCAGCTGCGCTTGAGGAGAGTAGAAAGTTGCCTGAGGCAACAGTAGAAGATAGCGAGCTTACGGTGTTTGCGCCAGCTAAGACGTTGGCTTGGGCGAGTTGATTGACGTTGAAGCTGATGGTAGAGGGGGTAGCCCCGGTCGAGGTGGTGGCTGTCGCGACACTCGAATTCGAGGTGGTGGCGGAGGTCATTTGCCAGTTCGAAGATGACGTTAGGTTGTTTGCGGCGGTTTGGAGGTTGAGGAAGTCGCTGGAGAGCTGTTGGTAATCGTTCAGGTTGTTTTTTAACGATGTGATCTGATTCGCAATATCAACTTGAGGCTGTTCATAGGCCTGCATGAGCGCGTTGATGATTGCAGTGGTGTTTAGTCCTGATATCACCCCATTGAATTGAATGGCGGGAGCGAAGGGGCTGGTGTAGTTGTTTGTGCTCGTAGACGTAGTAGACGACGTACTCGAAGTGGGTGAAATCGCAGACATATGACCTCCCTAAATGTCTAGATGAATATTGTTCTTAGGTAATGTTAAGAAAAACGCGATGGCGAAACCCAAAATGGGCCGAGGATGGATAATCCCCGGCCCATAATAAGAATACGGGAAACTAAGGGATCAGTTTCAAGATGAGCTGTGGCAGCGCTTGAGCTTGTGACAACATCCCGACGCCAGCCTGCATCAGTACCTGCTGGGACGAGAATGTGGTCATCGCCTTGGCCATATTGGTATCAACCAGCGTCGAGTTCGCCGCCGTCACGTTTTGCTGGGCCACGGTGTCGTTCGCGATGATAGCTTGAATCTGGTTCTGAGCCGCACCTACGCTCGCCTCAGCGCTGGCCACCGCAGTGATAGCTGCCTGAACTGATGCCATTGCAGACAATGCAGCCGACGACGTACTGATATTGGTAGATGCCGTACCGACACCTAGCGATGCAGCACCGAGGTTGCCGATACTCACCACAACCTGATCGACAGAAGTTGCATAAGCACCAATCTGGAACGACTGGTTGCTATAGGTTCCATTCAGCAACTGCGTACTACCAAACTGGGTAGAGTTAGCAATCTGATTGAGCTGATTTTGCAGCGCAAGAAACTCTTGTTGCTGAGCATTGTTCGAGGTCTTGTTGTTCGCGCCAGCGTTCGCAGCTTGGGTAGCCAACTGGTTCATGGTCTGCAAGATCGAGATCTGCTGGTTCATGGCACCTGTTGCAATCTGAAGCACCGAGACGGCGTTCTGACCGTTATTGATAGCCACACCGAGGCCATTCGCCTGAGTCTGGAGGCCCTGAGAGATGACGTAGCCAGCAGCATTATTAGCTGCTGTCTGGATCTTCAGACCTGAAGACAACTGGTTGATCGTCGTCTGCATCGCGTTGTTGGTTGCGTTTAGGTTGTTGTACGCCTCAATCGCCGAGATGTTGGTATTAACTGATAGGGACATGAATCCTCCTTGAATTCCCTTGTATTCATATACGTAACGTTTGGGAAGACCAAGCGTCTTTGAGTGCATCGGTAGTTAGATCGGGCAACTTTATAAGTTTTTCATCTAGTTGTACTTCATTTCCATTCTCGTGTGTCGATGCCAGCATGCAACGGACAAGAGGATAGGTGCACGGAATGTCTCGGTCGAGCGGATGTTCTGAGCCAGTGGGTCGGGAAATAGGAGTTATGTGACATGCAGATCGTCTTTGAGGGTAATACTCGCTTTGACAACAGCTATGGCATTGTCAACTTAAACCTTGCAGATGCGTTGAGGTCACGTGGGCATCGAGTGTTTGTCAACGCTTGGGACCAGAGCCAAGAAGAGTGTGACGAGAGCTGTGTGACACTCGGGCTGTTCCCCTTTTCGCCAAAACCGGTAGAGGAACAGGATATCTGCATTCGACAATTCTGGCCACCACACTGGGATCGGCCGAAAGCTCGTGTCTTTATCGTGATCCAACCATGGGAGTTTGGTGGCGTGCCACTTCAATGGATACACCAGCTAGATCACGTCGATCAGATATGGGCATGTACTAAGTTCGTAAAGTCGTGCTGGGTCGAAGGTGGTGCAGAACCGACAAAGATCCACATTGTCCCTAACGGAGTACATCAAAGCGAAGATAAGACGGTGACCAAGAACCTGGGCCAACTTCTGTTTTTGGGGGGAGGTATCTGGCGTAAGGGTGTGGACCTGTTCATTCAAGCAGTTGACGGGTTGAATGACGATGAACTGAGCCGAATATCCGTAGTAATCAAGGAGTCAGGTGTTGATTCGTTCTATCGGAATCGATCACTGGTGGAGATATTCTTGGCCAAGTATCCGCGAGTAGAGGCGGTGACCCAGCTCCGGGGCGAAAGCATGAGCCGTAACGACTTGGATGACTTGATCGCACGCTCACAAGCACTCGTTCATCCCTACCGGGCTGAGGGTTTCTATCTCGGTGGACTAGAGGCGATGAGCCTTGGAACCAACGTTGTCATTACTCGAGGTGGCGCCGGAGACGATTATGCCAATGATAACAATGCAGTAATGGTTGATGCAGTCACAGTGATCAGAGATGGAGAGACTATACACGACCAGGGTCCAATTGGGGGCATGAGTCATTGGCTCGAGGCCAGAGTCGACGATCTCACTCGAGCTATTCGCGAGGTACTTACTCCAAGCGAGGTAATGGAGAGTCGTGCCATCGCAGGATATCAGACTGCCGCCAAGTTTTCTTGGGATAATAGTGCTCGTTGTGCTGAGTTGGCCATAACTTCCGCGCTCACCGGCGATTCGCGGATTGATGAATTTGTGAGCGTCGAAAGCGCCGTTGATACTGTTCTGACTGAATGGACGCCAGAATCGTTGTCTTTCGCGGTCGGGTTGTTAATTGAGAAGCACGACTTTCATGGAGCACAGGAGTTAATTGCTTGCTATGCGCCTCATGACCTCGATGGTTATACAAGTAGTTTGTCGGAATATCTCAAAGTAATTACCTTGAGACAAGTCGACCTGTGGCACGACGCTGCCTATCGCATTCGCATTCACAGTGTTGTCGATACTTTGGAAAGCGCCTAGACGGACCACGGAAGAGTCCAGAGGTAAATGTCACTAGGTTAAAAATTGGACCGTGAGATAAAGGGGAACAGATGTACTTCAAATTAGGCTTCTGCAGCGCTGCGGACCTGGCCGAGGCGGAACGACGAGCGGTGCGCGCCCATTGGCCCCATTTAGTCCTCGTCTCCCTCATGCCAGATGCGGCGCTGGAAGTGGCATTAAGCAACCTTGCATCGCATGTCAGGGCCGTGGTACTGCCAGCGATTGGATCCGCACAGGTAATCGCTGTACTGCGTTCGCTTGCGGCAGCTGAATTGCAATTACCGCCGGGAACACCACTACTGGACTGGGATGATGTCGAAAATACTTATCAGGCTTGGATGCACCAGGTATATCTACCTTTCCAGAGACAGGTGTGTCCTTATGATCCCGAGGGATTACGGCCAATTAGTGAACCGCCCGAACACTTAAACCTCGAGGTAATAGGTAGCTGCACCGCGGAGTTCTTGACCCACTATGCCCCTATTGTCGTAGAGCAACTAGAGACTAAGCTCACGGTGCAACACGTCATCCAGAACCATCCAGTGACAATTACGAGGTTTGGTAATACACCCGACATCCAGATAGTAATACCACCGCTGCGCTATATGCACCCGCAAACATTCGATGATTTTATGGCGTGGGACGACTATGACCGCAAGTTCGAAGAGAGCGTCGTTCATATGTACCGCTACCTTGACACGATCGTTAATGGCATGCCATGCAGCCAACGTTATGTTACCAACTTCATGGAACCATTTAGCAATCCTCTTGGCTAAGATTTCGATCGCCGCAACCTAAGCAACTTCAAATATTTCTTGGCGAGCCTCAACGAGGCCATAGTTGAGTGGTGCGACAGGCAGCCCAATACCTGGCTTATCGATGCCAACGAAATCTCTGCCTTGGTCGGCCGGTGCCGCTCGGATGAGGAACTCGTTGCCTTTTATGGTCACCGCACCCCCTTCGATCCTCACGACGACTGGGTTGAGAGCGAGAACCCGCTCTCCCCCTACCCTGTCATCGAGAGTTTTCAGATGGACAGTGGTCTTTTCTACTGTACACTCTTGCGTCACATGCTCTCCCGGAGGCTTACTCTGCTCGGCCGCTCCCCTGTCAAGCTCGTGATAACCGACCTTGACAACACGCTGTGGCGCGGGGTGGCTGCCGATGGTTCTATTGGCGAGTGGTCGGGTAGACCATCTGCCTACGTCGAGGCACTCCAAGTCATAAAGCGACGCGGAATCCTTCTCGCAGTCGCCAGCAAAAATGACGATAGCTATATTCGAAGTCACTGGAATGAAATAACGTCGTTCGGCCGCGATCCATTGGGCATGAATCTCAGCCTGGATGACTTCGTGATGACCAGGATCAACTTTCGCCCCAAACCAGATAATATTGCTGAGATTCTCGCTGCCACGAATATTCTACCAGAGAACACTGTTTTCATTGACGATAACCCGCTCGAACGGGAAGCAGTGCAAGCTGCATTCCCTCAGATTCGCACCTTAGGTGCCGAGCTGAATTATTTGCGACGCGAGCTGCTATACAGCCCATATACACAGCGCTCCATGCTGACAGATGAAGATCATCATCGAACCGAATTGACACGAACACGAATTGACTTCTTTGAAGTAGTGAATCACGCTAATGTAGCGGGAGAGTTTCTTGCACATTTGGATTTAACTTTGCGAATTGGTCGATGTGATGAAGTGCGAAGCAAAGCGATGGTTCGGTGTGTTCAACTGTTCAATAAGACAAATCAATGGAACATCAATGGTCATCGATTGACTAACGAAGAAGTGCAGACCCTAATGGATCAGCAGCATATCCTAGTATGGGGTGAGGTCGAAGACAGAAATGGATCATATGGTATTGTGGCTGCTGCCATGATCGATGTCACCCAAAGAATGGTGACTCACCTTGTAGTTAGCTGTCGCGTTATTGGCATGGGAGTCGATGAGGCTATCGTTGATCAGCTGTGCCAGGCCTTCGGTCCGCTTAGGATTGATTTTGTACCAACAGACCGCAATCGAGCTGCGCAGTCCTTCATGTCTAACTACGACCTGAACGATTACTTCTATCCCGGTATTGCGCCGAACCACATACATGTACTCCAGCCATTGCTGGCAACTGAGCCAAATTATATTGAGTAACGTCGGATTTTGTAAAGGCCGTGCGACACGAGTATTCCAGACAAGGAGTTGCAGAAGTTGGTGCCCCATGAGACATCTTGGGCTTTATTGACACTCATGTGTTTAGACGTGACGCGAATTTAGTGTGTAGAGCTAGGTCGGCGAGGGTATGTGTGGTCGTAATTGCTGTATGATAATCACGCACAGGTTTTGAGTTCTGGTCCACAGAAGCTCGAAAGTCTTGCTGTAAATTGATGGATTTGGTGATTATGGCAAGTGAGTCAAGATCAGTGTCGCTCGCTTGAATCCGGTTGGCTACCACTGTGTTTAGATTCTCGGTGAGGGTAGCAAAACTATGGACTGACGCATGATAGTCGGCGATATTGGTGCTCGCCTTTGCCCTAGGCCCCCTCTGGTATCCCGGTCTTTAATTTGGCTCTATTGATGACATTCATGTGGATAGATTTGGCCTGGATCTGATCCATAGCCCCAGTTCAGTGGGGGTATTTGAGGCTGAAGTAGCTGTATGAGAAACGCGCACGGTTTCTGAGCTCTAAATTTGGTGTTAGCAACCCATCAAAAAGGAGTTCAGAACCGTGCGCGCTACCTCTCTAGTTAAGCAGATGCTGGGGCTTCGCAGTGTTACCGTCGTCGAGGTTTTAGTTCGTCCACACGAACTGCTGGTAAAGCTCAGGCTTACCCGATCGCGGTTGGTATGCCCGAAATGCTCCTATACGACCCGGTCCTGTTATGACACGAGAACGCTCGACTCCCGTTGGAGACACCTCGACATCGGGACTCACCAGACGTGGCTCTCGTGCCAACTGAGACGACTCCGGTGTCCAACCCACGGGGTGATCACTTAAGGCAGTACCATTTGCCCGACCAGTTGGGGAGTCTCGGTTTACGAGGGACTTCGAGCACTTGGTAGCTTGGGCATGTGCCAAGATGGATAAGACCACGGTGACAAAACTGCTCAGAGTCGCCTGGCGCACGGTAGGAACGATCTGTGAACGAGTCGTCACGCCAAGAGCTCGATCCCAACCGTCTTGATGACCTCTTCATTCTTGGAGTTGACGAGATCAGTTATCGCAAACACCACAACTACCTAACGCTTGTCACCAATCACGAGACGGGCAAGATCGTCTATGGGGCAGAGGGGAAAAGTGCCAAGAGTCTAGATGAATTCTTCGATGACCTGGGTGAAGAACGGATTGCCAAGATCAAGGCAGCCACCATGGATCTCGGTCCAGCCTTTGCCAAGGCCTTCCGCGAGAAGGCACCTAACGCCGAGATCTGTCTCGATCCATTTCATGTGGTTAAGTTGGGAACCGAGGCCCTAGAGGAGGTACGCAAAGACCTTTGGCGGGAGATGAGAAAGCTCCCATCTCCTGTCTATGCCCGTAAGTTCGCCGGGGCAAGGTGGGCGCTATTGAAGAATCCAGGAACCCTAACCAAGCGTCAAGGATTAGCCCTCTTAGCCATCAAACAACGAGGGGGAGCTCTGTGGCGAGCCTATGAGATGAAGGAGTCCTTACGGGCGATCTTTGCTGGAGACCTCGAAATCGACGAGGTGAATGAGATGCTCGATCACTGGTGCAAGCGAGCCTCACGCTCACGACTATCAAGTTTCATCCGGTTATCAAAGACCATCCGTACTCATAGAGAAGGTATCCTCGCCTCCATCAGACTTGGGGTATCCAACGGGAGGGTCGAGGGACTCAACGCATGAGTCCGCTCCATCATTGCCCGCTCGTATGGGTTTCACTCCGCCAAGGCTACCCTGGCCCTGGTGATGTTAGCTTGTGGACCGATTGACTTAAAGTTACCCTATGAAAGGGCGAGTTTATCCACATGAATGTCAATAGAGCCTTTAATTTTGAGCCAAGTTTTCAAGCAGCGGCTTTGAGTTTTGCGTGTTCGAGATAGTTGCCGACATAGTTATCAAGCGTGTTGAGTGCGCGCTGTAATCCGGTGGGGGCCGGCTGTTGATTGGCTGCAAGAAGGGTGGCAGAATACGCTGACCTAGCTTGGTGTAGGTAATAGCAAAGCGGATCCCTTCAGACGTGAGCGTATAGCTGTTGGTGTGGGGAATCCTTGTGATGAGACCTTTGAGACGCAGTTTACGCAGGGCATAGGTCATCTGCGTGGCGCTATAGGGACCACCAAACAGCTGGGACACCGAGGAGCGAAGGCTCTTGTTGGTGACGCCGATGACGGTATTGAGCGCCACGTGAGAGCGCACCGGCTAGGGCCATGTGCGCGTTTATCCCCAAAGCGTATCACTACCGTTCTTCTGCTCTCCTGTAGCGAGGGCCGTGAGATCCGTTCCCAAAGAGCACAGTCTCGATGCCACAGCCCTGACCGGTACGTTGGATGTCAAGTAGCCGATGATTGGCCTGGCGAGCCTTGTCGATCAACTCGGCGAGATTACGGAGGTGACGTTGCGCACCAAGGTCGGTTGGACTATTGACCACGGTTTCGATACGGGGTGCACTACCCTCCTCGAGGTATTCCTTGATACGAGGATACGAGAGTGTCTGTAGAACGCGTTGATGGTGACATCGGTGCCGCGGGTCACAATCGTGGTTGCAAACTCAGCGCGGTGTGTTTTGCCTATCTGGTGCAGATTTCGGAGGTTTTCGGACACCCGTTTCGGTCCAATCCGGACACCCGTTTCGGAGTTTTCGGACACCTAGACAGGGTGGGCCACTGAGGTAGCCATACTGAATCGGACAACGAGTTTTCCGAGGAGGTAGTTGTGTCACGTCCCCGCATCATCATGCGCCAAATCAGAGAAGTACTAAGGCTCTCACTTTCCGAGCGCCGCTCAATACGAGAAATCTCTCAAGCCTGTTCGCTCCCAAAGAGCACGGTATCTGACTATGTCAAACGGGCAAAGCAAGCTGGGTTGAGTTGGCCGCTTCGAGAAGACCTTGACGACGATGGTTTAGAGTCCCTATTGTTTGGGGCCAACACGCCACCCGTTCATGCTAAACCAATGCCCGATCTTGGCTATCTACACCGGGAGTTGAAGCGTCCCCATATGACGTTAATGCTCCTCTGGCTCTGAGTACCGAGAGGCCCATCCCGATGGCTATGGCTACACCCAGTTCTGCGAGTACTATCGACGATTCACGTGCGTATTCCTGCGAAATGTGCCACCCATTCTCGCTGAAATGTGCCACCCCCTAGAGGGCGCGAGACGGACTGTTTGAAGTGTATATCTAATGGGTCGGGAATTGGCTCCTTTCGATTGATTTATGTGCACCCCAAAGGTCGGAGCTCTACTCCCTTTGGATGGTTGTATCCTCAGTTGAGAAAATCGTTGAGCCGACTAGCGAGACGCTGTGCACCATCTCTGCTCTGACCGATGACAACGATCAGTTCGTCGTTGTCGCGACGTAGCTTGACCATCCACGACCGCTCCTCGCTTCGATTTCTTGTACTAGCGGAACCAAAGTGCACCTCTGCTGTGACCGGTCCTCTCCTTCGTCGTCGATGAGCAGCTACACGACAGGCGGCCGAGCAGTACCGTGCCGGTCTTCCTCTGGGTTGTTCGTCCAGTATCTGGTCGCATCCCGGCCCCTCGCAGATCCTTGACAACGATGGTTTCGTAACGTTACGTAATAGCTCTCGACTTTGTTCTTGTCGGCTCACACTCATGCCTTCTTTGTCCTCATGGAGGTCCCGCCCAGAGTCTTCGCTTTCCTAGTTTTCCGTTCTTACGCGTCTCCCATGCCTATATTCTCCTTGCTTTAAGGGAGAACCGTGTCCCGTATCGTGAGTAGTTTCACCAACGGGATCTTCGCTTCTATGCAAAAATATCTGGGCCCTATTGTTTCTGAGCAAACTTCCGATGAGGGACACTAGCTCCAGCGTGTAGCGCTGCGCCTGCCGCGTTGTACCTTCGTTAGTTGAGAAATTACGATCCTACAGGCAGCTCGGAGCTATATGGGTACTTGAAATGTGTAAAGACGGCTGGCTCTGTACCGATAGAACGTCATGGTTTTATCACAACTGCTCTCTAAGCCGTGGTTGGGCTTATGAAGGTCGTCATTGAGGGTGCTACACGTCAGACGAGCAGTCGTGGCATCGTAAATGTAAATCTCGCACATGCTCTGGCGCTGCGGGGCCTAGATATTACCGTTTCTCCTTGGGACTGCACCCTTGATGAATTGGATGAGTGTACGTCTGTTATGTTTGCAGGAGCCCGCCAGTTCTGTATCGGTGATCCTCATGACGATGTTGATGTTCGCATCCGTCAGGTTTGGCCACCTGTCTGGTCTAAGCCGTACACAGCAGAGCTATTCATTGTGATTGAGCCATTTGAGTCTGGTTCTATCCCGCTTTCCTGGTTGGCAGATATTGAGTCAGTAGATGCACTTTGGGTCCCATCAAATTTTGTTAAGCAAGCTTATGTTCAGGCGGGCGTTCATCCTGGAAAGGTATGGGTTGTGCCAAATGGCACTGATGCACCACGATATCAGATTTCTGAAAGAAAATTGTTATATGACAAAGATGAATATCGAATTGGATTCATAGGCGAATGCAATTCTCGAGCAGGTATTGATGTAGCATTTGCCGGCCTTAATGCTCTTAGCTCAAGCTATCTCGATAAGTGTTCGTTTATCATCAAGGAACCAGGCAGTGATGGCTACCTTGGCGACCCGTCATTACTCGAAGCTCTGATGTCCAGGTACCCTCGTGTCGCGCCAAAGTGCGATTTGGTTACCGCAAGTCTATCTCGAGTGGAAGTTCTACAGCTGGTTCATTCCTTTGACTTGCTTCTTCACCCATATCGTTCTCAGGGTTTTGGATTGCCGCCGATCGAGGCGATGTCTCTACAGACCCTAGTAGCGGTTACAGCTAATGGCGCGACCTCTGAATTTGCAGGCCCCGAGAGTGCAATCATGATTGCCTCTGAATTAGTAATAGAGCATATGCAGACTGTTGACGGTCAAATCATGGCAAGCACCGTATATCATTATGAGCCAAACGCTATATCACTGGCGAATGGCATTAGATCGTACATTGACAATCCTGGTGTCTTTTCTGAAGTTATAAGGAATGCGTATGAGAGATCGTGTCAGTTTACTTGGGATCAAGTGGCTACTATCGCCGAGCAGTCGTTAGAGGAAATTTCCATTGGACGTCAACCATCTGACAAATTTACGACAGCACTGGCTGATCTGAGCGAGTCACTCAGGCTTTCTGATGCGGCCAATGTGGAAAGATCGGCTATGTCGCTGCTTGGCATAGGCGATTTGGTAACTGCATCAAGACAGTTTGATAGGTATGCTTCTACCCAAGGTGCATCAATGGCTGCGCGGACCTTGGGGCAAACGTTCAGACTCCAGTCGCAAGGATCCCCCGACCTGTGGAGCGGAGCAATCTACCGCGAAGGTCTTTATTCAGGGTGTGGAACTGTGGTTGCCGAGGGAGCTTATGTCCACATGTTCGAGGGCGAGGAGAAGGCATCTGCCGAGATCGCTAGTTATTTGGCCCAGTTCTTTGCTTCGTGCCATTCAATTCTTGATATTGGCTGTGGACAGGGCGCGTTGATGAGGAGGCTGCGGGCGCAAGGGAAACAGGTGCACGGGTTGGATAGTGATCCTAGTCTAGTCGGTAGGCTGAACGCTGAGGGTTTTGATGTCATTCAGGGAGTTGTGCCCGACGATCTGCAAAAGATCGATCAATTCAGTTTTGATGGAGTATTCATGGGACACATTGTAGAGCATCTCGAGCCCAAAAAGGTAGTAGAGATCCTGTCTTGGGTTAGGCAACATATTAGTGGTCGAGGCACCGTAGTTATCCAAACTCCCAATTTTGCCAATGACTTTGTGGGAGGGTTGAATTTCTGGCTGGATGCCTCTCATGTGAGGCCCTATCCTGTTCCGTTGTTGCGTACGTTGTTGGAGGTCACTGGCTTCGTGCCCAATATCGCGCACTGTCGAGAGGTAGGTCCGGTTGCGCCCCTTGATCTGAT
Organism: Ferrimicrobium acidiphilum DSM 19497; assembly: GCF_000949255.1. Classification (NCBI taxonomy): domain Bacteria; kingdom Bacillati; phylum Actinomycetota; class Acidimicrobiia; order Acidimicrobiales; family Acidimicrobiaceae; genus Ferrimicrobium; species Ferrimicrobium acidiphilum. Next base: position 139,856 of record NZ_JXUW01000006.1, read on the forward strand.
GGCGGTCGGTCATTGTGGTGTGCAGCTTGAGGCCCCTTTAGTTAATGATGCGACTCCTCAATTCGCAGCCCGCAAGCGGATTGCCCACTTTGGCATCTTCAGGGAAGGCGTTGGCTATGCATATGGTGGCTTAAATATTCTTGATGCAGTGGACCTCTCGGACGAAGAATGCGAGTTCATCATGGTCAATCTTGATTCGACGGGATCAGGTCATGAAGATTGCCTATCGTTTGATTCGGTGCCCCCCGATGTGATTTGGGATACGGCGATTGTTGATTGTCCAGCAGCATGGTTGCCATTAGTGATGCCGATGATTAAGAGTGGCAAGTTGATATGGCGAGCATTTATAGAGAGCTTCCCGCTTACACGGGAGGTAGCTGCAGCGGTGCGCCGATGCGATCAGATTTGGGCTGGGTCCGAATATGTTAAAGTGCTGTTGGCGCAGTCGGGTATTGATGAGCATCTTATTAGGGTCATGCCTCCCTCTCGGGAATTGGTTTTAAAAGCTCCTACGTTGGGATCGAGAGTTCCCAGGGCAGCTCGTAGGTTTTTGTCCATCTTCAAATGGGAAGCGAGAAAGGCACCTGACGTGCTCCTAGAGTGTTTCGCGGCGGCTCTTGCTCTCGCACCAGATATACGTCTAACTATTAAAACTTCAGGTGTATCAGATCGTGAGTTTTGGGAGTTAGTTGATGAAGTTGTTCATGACCGAGGTGAAATTCGAAAATTGCGGTCAGTGGTAGAGGTAATTGCTGGCGACCTCAGTCGGAGCGCTGTTCTTGAACTTTATCAGGATGCGGACGTCTTCTTGCTTCCAAGCAGGGGAGAAGGATTTGGACTACCGTTTTATGAGGCGGTTTCACATGGTATCCCCTGTATCGCACCAGCCGAGGGCGGACAGCGTGATTTCTTAGACGAGTCGAATTCCTTACTGGTCGAGTCGAAGCTCGTCCCTGCGGCACGGTCAGGTGGTGGTACTGCTTTTGCGGGGCATTATTGGAGGGAGGTCGATCATGCAGGTTTTACCCAGGCGATACTTTCGATTGCTTCCGATCCTGATATGTTCCAACGGCTTCGTGCTGGAGCTTTGACTTTTGCTCGTGATGCGATGGTTTCATTGTGATCTTCAACTAGGACCTGCTCTAAGTCGATATGCTCCGACAACCAGAGGGGTGGGTGAGACGTATGAAAATAGCTAGTATCGAGAAGCCATCGATTCAGCGTGCGCAAACTCATTGAGGTCTATGTTGTTCCCCAACGTGTGGATCACGCTAGATTACCTTTGTCTGTTGATGCACAACCGCATTCAAGCGTTTCCACTCATCTCTGAGTTACAGCCTTAGAAGGCGCTTGCTCTTCGTGAGAACATTGGAAAGTCGCACTCTTCCCAGAAGACTCGTCTACCGGCATGGAAGAAGATCGATGACATTGCATTTGCTAGCGATGCTGAAATCCTTGATTAGCTTCGATGTTGGGTCGAGCTTGATGAGGCACTTGCTGCAAGCGAGGTGCAACAGAATAAGGCTCTATTGACATTCATGTGGATAGATTTGGCCTGGATCTGATCCATAGCCCCAGTTCAGTGGGGGTATTTGAGGCTGAAGTAGCCACATAAGAAACGCACACGGTTTCTGAGCTCTAAATTTGGTGTTGGAAACCCATCAAAAAGGAGTTCAGAACCGTGCGCGCTACCTCTCTAGTTAAGCAGATGCTGGGCCTTCGCAGTGTCACCGTCATCGAGGTTTTAGTTCGTCCACACGAACTGCTGGTAAAGCTCAGGCTTACCCGATCGCGGTTGGTATGCCCTAAGTGCTCCTATACGACCCGGTCCTGTTATGACACGAGAACGCTCGACTCCCGATGGAGACACCTCGACATCGGGATTCACCAGACGTGGCTCTCGTGCCAGCTGAGACGACTCCGGTGTCCAACCCACGGGGTGATCACTGAGGCAGTACCATTTGCCCGACCAGTTGGGGAGTCGCGGTTTACGAGGGACTTCGAACACCTGGTAGCTTGGGCATGTGCCAAGATGGATAAGACCACGGTGACAAAACTGCTCAGAGTCGCCTGGCGTACGGTAGGAACGATCTGTGAACGAGTCGTCACTGAAGAGCTCGATCCCAACCGTCTTGATGACCTCTTCATTCTCGGGGTTGACGAGATCAGTTATCGCAAACACCACAACTACTTAACGCTTGTCACCAATCACGAGACGGGCAAGATCGTCTACGGGGCAGAGGGGAAAAGTGCCAA